>JBAYOJ010000047.1:0-11187 GCA_041678385.1 Burkholderiaceae bacterium
AGACTATCCTCCTGCTCGACCGCCACTTGAATGGCGCGGCACAACTTCATGGAGCGCCTGACCCGTCATGAACGCGCGCAAGCACATCTATGTTCTGAATCCCAATTCCAGCGAGCGGGTAACCACGTGTATTGACCGTGCCGTGGCGCGCCTGCGCATCGAGGGTGGGCCGGTCATCACCTGCCTGCGGCTGGCCCAAGGCCCGGCTGGCGTACAGACGCAAGCGGACATCGACATGCTTGTGCCCCACCTGCGGGCGCAGGCACTGAGCCTGCGCGAGAGCGCCTCGGCATACGTGATTGCCTGCTTCAGCGATCCAGGCCTATACGCCCTTCGCGAGGCCGTTGCGCAGCCGGTGCTCGGTATTGCGGAGACCGGCGTACTCACTGCACTGACGCTGGGCCATCGTTTCGGCGTACTTTCCATCCTGCCGACCTCCATACCTCGGCATCTACGGTACTTTGGCGCGATGGGCGTGAAAGACCGCCTTGCGGCAGACTTGTCAATCAATATGGGCGTTGCGGGGTTGGCCGACGAGTCGGAAGCTGCACAGCGGCTCGGGGAAACCGGCAAGCGTCTGCGCGACGAGTACGGAGCTGACGTCGTTGTGCTGGGTTGCGCGGGGATGGCGGCGCAGCGCGATGCGCTTGAACAGACGCTGGGCATTCCCGTCGTGGAGCCCACCCAGGCCACCGTCGCCTCAGCTCTCGGGCGTTGCATGTTGGGATGGTGAACGGCATGAGGGCGAACGAGCACCGTGCCCGAACCATAGCGATGCAACTGTTGGCTGCGCGGCAGCGGCAGACGCCTATTGTCGACTGGCCTGACGACGCCCGGCCAGGTACGTTCGAAGAAGCATATGCCGCACAGTTCTTGCAGATGGAGCAGCTTGGTGCGATCGGTGGCTGGAAGGTGGGAGCGTCATCTCCGCATACGGAGCCCGTGTGTGCGCCACTGCCGCTGAACGGCATATATGAAAAGGAGCATTGGCTTCCGGGAAAGTGTGGAGCAACGCGTAGGGTGGAAGTGGAGCTTGCCGTCGTCATGGCGCATGATCTGCCCCCCAGCGGGGTGCCCTACACCGCGCAGGGTGTGTGGCGGGCCGTCAAACAGCTCAGTGTGGCGATAGAGATTGTAGAGTCGCGATTTGCCGACCCAGCGCAGGCAGGCCGGCTCTCCACGCTGGCCGACCTTGCGAGCCATGGATGCCTCGTGTACCAGGGCTTTGACACGGGCGCCGTTCCCGCTTCAGCGCTGGCGCCCACACGCTTCCGACTTCATGTCGGCGTCGACCGGTGCCTAAATGGTCCTAGTGTGAATCCGGCGGGCGACCCATTGAGATTGCTGGCGTGGCTGGCCAATGTCGGCAGCCAGCCCGCGGGCGGCATACGCCGGGACCAGGTGATCATCATGGGCGCCTGCCTGAGCGCGCTGCCGGCAGAACCCGGAGATACGGTGCACGCTATCGTAGACGGCATTGGCGAACTTGCGTTTGAATTTTGAGCCGATTGTTCGCCGTGTCTAGACGGACGAACGTTGGAGGGTCCTGCCCGTGAGGAAGCCTCCGTCAACAGAGATGCATTGGCCGTTCACATAGCCGGCTTCTTCGCTAAGCAGAAACGCTACGACGGTCGATATGTCGGATGGCTGACCAACGCGCCCGGAGGGGACATGAGTGATGAACTGGTCTCGGTATGATGGGGTGACCATGCCTTCCCGGACCTGGATCAAGCCTGGTGCCACGGCATTGACGCGTATGCCCTGCTCGCCGAATTCCTGTGCCAGCGACTTGGTGAGCATGACCAACCCGGCCTTGGATGCACTGTAAGCAGCGGCTCCCGGGCGAGCCGAGTAGGCGGCGGTTGAAGCGATATTGACAACAGCGCCCCTGCTCTGTGTGCCCAGAAGGTGTCGTACGAAAGCTTGCGTGCAGAAAAAACTGCCCTTCAGATTGGTGTCGAGAACGCGATCCCAGAGTGTTTCGTCCATGTCGAGGGCAGGGACGTTCGGGTAAACGCCGGCATTGTTGACCAGTGCCACGGGGGAGCCGAGCTCCTGCCGGACTTGCTCGAACACTTCAGTAATGCTCTTGATGGACGAAACGTCCATCCGATAGGCTTTTGCGGTGTCTCCGTCTGGAGCCAGCTGACTGGCAACCGCTTGTGCTTCGGCGAGATCGAAATCTGTGATGGCTACGGTATACCCCCTGCTGTGGAGCAGTTCTGCGATAGCCTTGCCAATGCTGCGCCCTGCGCCGGTCACCAGTGCGACAGGTCTTCCTGAACCATTCATATGATCAGTCCCCTGCAAGGACGGTTTCGCCCTTAAGCTTGTTACCCGGCCACATCTTCAGTTCCGCACGTGCGTACTGGGGTGGGTAAGACAGTTCTGCACCCAGGACGCGGGCTGCTTCATAAGGCCAATGAGGGTTGTCGAGGAATGCCCGGGCCAAGGCGACACTATCGGCTTCGCCGGATGCGATGATGCCTTCCGCCTGTTGTGGCGTGACGATCATGCCCACCGCCCGGACAGGGATGTTGACGGCGTTTTTCACCGCTGCGGCGTGTTCCACCTGATAGCTCGGGCCGACCGGAATGGATGCGGGGGCGATGCCGCCAGTCGTGACGTCTACATATTCGCAACCCAAGGCCTCCAGTTCCCGTGCGAAGGCCACACATTCCCGTATGTCGATACCGTGTTCGAGCCAGTCGCTGCCGGTGATACGGGCGCCCAATGCCACATGTGCCGGCACGGCCTGACGCATTGCGCTGAACACTTCCAGCGGAAATCGCATGCGATTTTCCAGGCTGCCACCGTAACGGTCACTGCGCTGATTCACGACAGGCGAGAGAAACTGATGCAGCAGATAACCATGCGCTGCATGCAGTTCAATGAGATCAATACCTATCCTGACGGCTCGTTCCGCGGCGTGGACGAAGGCACGTTTGATGCGTTCGAGGTCATCGAGATCGCATTCCACGCTTTGGGTCGGATCGGACGATGTCGAGGTGAAGGTCAGCCATGGATCCTGGTTGGGACGCAACGGCTGTCCACCCTGCCATGGCACATCACTCGAGCCCTTCCGGCCTGCATGTCCAAGTTGTATGCCCAGACGGGCGGCGCCCGCGCTGCGGCAAAACGCCAGCGTCTGTGCAAGCGCGAATTCATTTGCGTCGCTATAGAGCCCGAGACAGCCATGGGTAATGCGCCCGGCGCGTTCGACGGCGGTGGCCTCGATCATTAGCAGCCCTGCGCCGGAACCGGCCAGCATGCCCAAATGCATGAGATGCCAAGGGGCGGCATTGCCGTCGTTGGCCGTGTATTGGCACATGGGTGACACGGCAATGCGGTTGCTCAGTTGCAGTTGACCGATGGTCAGCGGCGAGAAGAGTTGACTGCTCACTTGATCTCCTTGAGTGCGGTGTTCAAACGTTCTGCTTTTCGCGTGCCAGCCAGGCGTGCACGGCGCCTTCCATGGTGATGAAACTGGCGCCTTTTTCGATCAGGCCCTCAATCAGGTTCTCCAGCATCAACATGCGGTGCCCTCGTCCGATCACGTATGGGTGGCAGGTGTAGGTCAGCACGCCCCAGTTGCAGGTGCGTCGCATGTATTCGAAATCGTTCAGCCAGTTTTCCAGAACCCCACTCGCGTTCTGGAGTCCGGGGGTGACGCTGTTGGGAAGACGCAGGAATTCAAAATGTGGAAAATCATCCAGAGACCAGCTGATGGGCATTTCGATGAGATCGGTTTCCTTGCCGAAAATCATGGGTTTGCCCAGTTCCACCACATCGCCCTGTCGAACGCGGTAAGGCTCATGGTCGTGTGCCATCATGCTGCTTTCGTACAGAAAGCCATTGCGCAGGAGGATATCCACCGTGTTGGGGCTCAGATCCCAGGACGGCGAGCGATAACCCACGGGCTTCTTGCCGGTGAGCTTGAAAATCGCCTCGCTTCCCCGCTGCAGTTCGTCTTCTTCCTCGGCCGCAGACAGGTTGGCGGGGGGAATATGGCTCCAGCCGTGATTCCCGACTTCATGTCCTTCCGCCACGATGCGTTCGCACAATTGAGGGTAGGTGAGGACGATGACGCCGGGAATGAAGAACGAAGACTTGATGTCATAGCGCTTGAGCAGGTCGAGAATGCGCGGCAGCGCTACGGCGCCGAATTCACCGCGCGACACGGGCGTCGGTGAAGTCAGGCCCCGCGCCACGAGGCCGGACATGCCATCAAAATCGAAGGTCAAACAAGCCATCAGTTGTTTCATTCGGAATCTCCGGAGAGTTGGGTGCCGAACCCTGAAGGGTTCTGGAGTTGGCAGGGATGATCTGGATAGAGGCTGGCGTCCTGTTTCACCAGACAGGACACTAGAGGTCGTCGCGGGCCAGTATGGTGAGGGCGACCATCTGCGCGCGCGGTACCAAAGTGTCGAGTTCGCAGTATTCCTTCGGCGTATGTGCATGGCCGCCGACGGGCCCTGTTGCGCATAGGGTCGGCGCGCCGGCTGCAGATGTCAGCCCGCTGTCGGCAGAGCCGCCGGTGGCCTCGCCTTCGACGTCAAAACCCAGTTCAAGCGCTGCGCGTTTGTAATCAGACAATAGTTCGCGGCTGGCGTCGGTTTCAAACAGGGGAAGAAAGCGCCCTTCACGGGTGACGCGCGCGCACGTGCAGGGTACGTCTTCGCCTTCAATGATGTGCATGATGCGCTGATGCAGGCCGCCGCTGTCCACCTCTTTGGGGAAGCGCACATCGAGTTGTCCTTTCGCGTAGGGGGCCACGGTGTTGACTGACACACCGCCTTGAATGGTTCCCACGTTTGCCGTGACGCCGGCGCTTCTGTCGGTCAATGCGTGCAGGTCAACGACTTTTCGGGCGAGCGCTTCGACCGCACTGGCGCCTTTGTCGTGAGCGACACCGGCGTGGGCCGCCACGCCGTCCACTTCAAAGTCGATGAAGAAGGCGCCCTTGCGCCGCGTGACAACGTTGCCCGTAGGCCTTCCCGGTTCTGCATTGAGCACCGTGGCCGCGCCCTGGGCCATTTGAGTTGTCAGTGTCCGGGATGCCGGCGACGCGATTTCTTCATCGCCGGTATAGAAGACACGTATTGGCGCCTTGTTGCCGCCTATTTCCTTGAAGGCACGCGCCACAAACGTGTTCATCACCAGGCCAGCCTTCATGTCGGCAACACCAGGCCCGTAGGCGATTCCGTTTTCCACTCTGTATGGCCGCTCGGCAACAGTACCGTCGGGAAAGACCGTATCCATGTGACCGAGCAGCAGGACATGCGGGGCATCCGGCCCCGCTGTGCCCGGTACCTCGGCCAGAAGACAGTTTCCGTAGTCTTCCAGGGGGAACACAGTGGTGGAAATGCCTGCGGACTCCAGATGCTTGCGGAAGACCTCGCCTACCTTGTCGACGCCTGCCTTGTTGTAGCTGCCGCTGTCTATGTTGACCACTTCTTCCAGAAGCGCGAGCATTTCCTGCTCGTGCGCCTGCAGCCACGACCGTATCGCCGCTACAACGTCTTCGCGATTCATGTTGTTTCCCTTTATTGTGCAGCTGTGATTCATGCAGCCGAAGCCAGCAGACGCGTGCATTCGTAGCGCCATCCGAAGGTGATGTGGTCTCCTACCTTGGGCTGCTGCAAGGTGGATCCGATCACCGTGTTGGGCGTCAGGGCGATGAACTTGGCGCCCGCACCGGCATCAAGATGAAAATAGGTGAGCGCACCGGTGTAAATAACGTGTGACACGGTTCCTTCAAGCACGTTGTATCCGTCTGATTGCGGGTCACACAAAACAATGTTTTCCGGCCTTACCGAGATTTCCACCTGCTCGCCGGGAAGGGCGTTCACATCAGCCGAAGCGAGGACGCGCGTACCACTTTCGCGCAAGGAAACTTCGAGCCAGCCTTCTTTCTTTTCGCCGGCAATGGCAGTAATGGCATTCGATACGCCGATAAAATCGGAAACGAAAGGCGTGGCAGGACGTTGGTAGATTTCCTGTGGCGTACCCAGCTGTACGATGGATCCGCCATCCATCACGACGATACGATCCGACAGGGTCAGCGCTTCTTCCTGATCGTGTGTGACAAAAATGGTGGTGATGCCGACCTCGCGCTGCAGCATGCGGATTTCGACCTGCATTTGCTCGCGCAGCTTTTTATCCAGTGCGCCCAAGGGCTCGTCAAGCAGCAGCACATTGGGCTTGGTCACCAGCGCCCGGGCGAGCGCGACACGCTGCCGCTGACCGCCCGACAGCTGGGAAGGCAGCCGATCCGCCATTGTTTCCAGGCGTACCAGCGACATCACATCCTTTACCTTGGTGGTGATGTCGCTGCGTTTTTCCTTGCGCATTGACAGCCCGAATGAGATATTGTCAAAAACGGTCATGTGCGGGAAGAGAGCATAATTCTGAAACACCATGCCGATATTCCTGCGGTAGGTTGGAATATCGTTCATGACATTGCCGCGAATGATGACTTCGCCTTCGTCGGGCTCCTCCAGCCCTGCAATCATGCGCAGTGTTGTGGTCTTTCCGCAGCCGCTGGGGCCAAGAAAACTGATCATTTCCCCACGCGTGATTGCCAGGTCTATCCCTTTGACGGCAGCAACGTCGCCGTACCATTTTCTGACGCCTTTCAGCTGGACATCAAATTCAGGGGCTGTCATCTGCTTTCCTCAGGCCTTCAGGTTACGGTCGATAAGCGACTTGTATTTCGGGATCTGGCTGCCGATTTCGACAAAATCGGGCCGGATAAGGTCTTTGAGCGCACCCTCAACGGTGATGATGCCCGGCTGCTTGAGTTCGTCGGGGATCTTCACGGTGCTGTTCATGGGTGACCAGAAGGCCTTGCGCAGCATGCCGAGCTGGAATTCCTCGGACAGCCAGGTGTTCATGTAGGCTTGCGACAGGCGCGATTCGCCCGGCGTAAAGCCTTTGACGAGCTGCATGTGCCCGGTCCATTGCACGGCCCCTTCCTTTGGAATCGTGAAGGCGACTTTCTTGCCTTGAGAACGAGCCAGCTCTGCGTAGCCGCCCCAGTATGGTGCCAGCCACACTTCACCACGATGGACGAGGTCGGCTTCGACGATGGGGGAAGACACCCACGCGCCAATGTTCTTCTTATGGGGAGCCCAGGCCTTGATGCCTTCTTCTACGTTGGGCCCCTTGCCGGCGGCCACCCCCGCCATGACGTAGGCGTCGAAGTAGGCGTCCCACATGGAGACGCGGCCTTCGTACTTGGGGTTCCAGAGGTCGGTCCAGGATTCCGGCTTTTCAACCCGATCGGGGTTGTACATGATGCCGTAAGGCATGATTGCGAATGGGATTCCAAAGCCGCCCGCCGTCATCAGTTCTTTAGGGACGGCGCTCATGTTCGTCATGATCTCGGGGTCGAATTTTTCCCACATGCCGTCGGTAATGCCGCGCTGGGCAAAGTAATCATTCATCATCGCGCCGCTGATGACCGGCTTGTTGCGTTGCGCCAGCATGCGTGGGTAGGACGTGGCGTTGTTCGAGTCGACGACCTCGATTTCCAGATTCGGGTAGCGCTGCTTGATGATGGGGGTGGATATTTCGTGACAGAGAGAAGGCAGGGCGCCAGGCTGAGAGAGCACAACCAGTTTCTTCACTTCCTCTTCTGTGGCGGCCGCCAATGCTTTGGCGAAGGGTAGCGCCGTGGCGGCACCGGCGCCCATCAGCAACATGGATTTCAACAGTGTGCGCCGCGATTCGCTGGTACCGTACTGTTCCAGCAACTCCAGCTCTTCGATGTTTGATTTTTTCATTTTCGATACTCCTTTAGGGTGAGAGGCTTCGAATGATTAGTGGCGGAATTGCTTGCGCAAACCAATAAAGCGCTCGATCAGCACCACCGCCACGGCGGTGAACCCGATCAGCAAGGTTGAAATGGCGGCCACGGTCGGGTCCATCTGAAACTCGGTGTAGTAGTAGATCTCAAGCGGCAGGGTCATGACGCCGGGACCAACCAGGAAGAGCGATACGGTGAATTCGTCGAACGACATGATTGCTGAAAATACAGCGCCGGCAATCAGGCCCGGGCGCAGCATCGGCAGGGTGACCAGAAAGAAGGTCTTGCTGCGGTTTGCGCCCAATGTGGCTGCGGCTTCTTCGTACGAGACGTCGATCTCGGCCAGTGTTGCGCCCACCGTCCGGACCACGTAGGGCACCGTAATGATGACATGTGCAAAAACCAGCCCCCAGAAGTTGCGCAACAGGCCCATGGAACCCAGTACCGTGACAAGCGCAACAGCAAACACAATGGCCGGGAACACCAGCGGTGTCATGAACAGCAATTCCAGCAATGTCCTGCCAGGGAAACGATGCCGGACGATGGCGAAGGAACCCAAGGTGCCGACGACCAGGGAAATGAAGGCAGCCAACACCGCGACCGCTGCACTGACCTGCAAAGCATCCCAGAAACCTTGTGTATTCCAGGCGTTTTCAAACCACTTGAGTGAAAACCCCTTGGGCGGGAAGCTGAGTGATGAATCATTACTGAAGGCTGCGGGAATGACGACCGCGATCGGCAAGGCTAAAAATGCCAGGACGATGCCTACGTATAGGTTCAATACCTTTTCATTGGCCATTTTCATCGTTTCGCATGCCTCCGTATTGCAAGGCCGTAGATCAGCAGCACCAGAAGCGTGACAAGCGTAAGAATCATTGAAGCGGCTGAGCCCAAGGGCCAATCAACCATGACCACCATTTGTTCATAGATCGAAATCGACATGACGGTGACATGGCCGCGTCCCAGCCAGATTGGGGTGATGTAGGCCCCGATGCAAAGGCAAAACACAATGACTGAACCTGATGCAATGCCTTGCACAGACAGGGGCAGGACGACACGGATAAAGCTGCGTACGGGGGTCGCACCCAGCACGGCTGCGGCTTCCAGCACAGATTTGTCTATCTTTCCGAGAACGCTCGCGATCGAAAGAATCATGAATGGCAGGAGCACGTGCGTCATGCCGGCCACAACCGTCCAGAAGCTTTGCATCAGGCGCAGCGGCTGGTCGACAATGCCGGTGACCAGCAAGAAAGCGTTGAACAGGCCCTCATTGCCCAGAAGAATGGTCCAGCCGATGGTGCGCACCACGATACTGACGAGCAACGGTGATACCACTGCAAGAAACACAAGATGTTTCCAGCGCGATTCACTTCGGGCGAGATACCACGCAACGGGATAGCCAATGACCGCCGTCAACAGCGTGACGATGATGGCAAGCGAGAAAGTGCGTATCGCAATGCCCAGAAAATAAGCGTCAGTGATGAACTGGGCGTAGTTGTCCAACGTGAAGGACGCATCCCCTGGGAATTGGTCGAGGAAGGACAGCCGCAGCATGGTGGCGAATGGCCAGAGCAGCCCCACCGCGAGCAGGACGACCCCGGGGCCGATCAGGGCCCACAGCCCGAGCGTCCGCTTGATATTGGGACGCGGCCTGGGCCTCTTTTCCAGTGCTACGGCCCCCATGTCAATTGACCCACTGGCCGCCGTCGACATCGATCACCTCTCCGGTAATAAAGCAAGGTTCCACCGTGGCCAGGAATTCGACCACGACGGCGATATCTTCGGGCGTCCCTATGCGTTTGAGCGGAATGGCCTGAGTGATGAGATCATGCCGCTTCTGTATGAGCCCTTCAGTGAGGTTGGTACGGATGGCACCGGGGCACAAGGCATTCACATACACATGGGGTGCCAACTCTTTTGCAAGGGCGCGCGTCAGCCCGAGTACACCTGCTTTAGAAGCGCAGTACGCGAGTTTGCTGACCGCATCCGGACTGCCCCCGGTATTTGCGCTGATGGAAGACATGTTGATGATGCGACCGCTGCCTTGATCGACCATGGTCTGGGCCACGGCCTTGCACCAGTTGAAGACGCCCTTGAGGTTCACGCCGATGGTGGTGTCCCATTCCTGCTCGGAGATTTCGAGGATGCTCTTGGGCTGCGAGATGCCCGCGTTATTCACCAGAACATCGATGCGGCCGAACGTGTCGATGACGGTCCGGCTGTGTGCCTGTACCTGATCAAGACGACTGACATCACCTGCCAAGGCCAAGACCCTGTGACCGGCGTCGCGAAGCTGTTGCACAGCGGCTTGCATGCTCGCTTCATCCCTGTCGGCAATGGCGACGGCGTGGCCTTTTTCTGCAAGTTTGAGTGCGGTTGCGTACCCGATCCCGCCGGCAGCACCCGTGATAACGGCAACTTTCGTACTCTCGTTCATCGTTCTTCCCGCAGCAGAATGCACCGACGTCTCGGTTCGGTGCTTCAGAGTTTGTTTGTGACTGTATAGAACCATGATTCATATTTTTCTGCAACGAATATTGCATATAATGGAGATAGTGATTTCCCTGATGGCAGCACCCGGATCCCTGGCCCGACAATCGGGAAAATGCCTGCACTTGAACTCCCAGGGCTTCGATTTTCCGCTATTCTTTAGTTGTTTTAAGCAGAAAAGAAGAACCAAATGAACTTGTTTGACAGGATCGCCAAGCATCCCAAGAAGCTCACCCAGAATGAGACTGTGCTGGTTGAGTACATCGTGTCATGCTATCCGC
Organism: Burkholderiaceae bacterium; assembly: GCA_041678385.1. Classification (GTDB taxonomy): domain Bacteria; phylum Pseudomonadota; class Gammaproteobacteria; order Burkholderiales; family Burkholderiaceae_B; genus Yanghanlia. The sequence continues at coordinate 10,582 of JBAYOJ010000047.1, forward strand.
AGGGGATGCTCGGGTCTGCAACAGATATTGCAAACCGAGTAGGCGTCAGCGCGTCAACAGTGGTGCGTTTCTTTGCAAAACTGGGCTACGAATCGTTCGGTCACTTGCAGCGCGAAGTACGGGCCGAGGTGTCCTCGAAACTGGCGTCTCCCTCCCAGCGCGCACTTCTGGCGATCCAGGAAGAGTCGGCGCCAAGCACCGTCCTTGACAGGGCCTTCACATTCGATAAAGACAATCTCAATGCCACGCGCGAAGCCAACAGCGTGGAAGATTTTCAGCGGTTCATCGATACCATCATCCGATCCGACGGCGGTCGAATTCATCTGTTGGGCGCCAAAAACAGTTACCCCGTCGCGCATTACCTGCATACCCATTTGAATATGTGCATGCCGGGCGTGAATTTGCTGGGAACGGGGGGGGGATTGTTGGCTGATGAGCTGCTGTGGGCCGGTCCGCCTGATACCTTGATTGTCGTGTCGATCAGGCGCTATTCCAGGCAGGTAACGCAGGCTGCACGACACTTCCGTCAGATGGGCGCTTCTGTGATATCCATTACGGATAGTCCGCTGGCTCCTATTGCAGGGCTGTCTGATCATCGCTTGCTTA
>JBAYOJ010000048.1:0-11137 GCA_041678385.1 Burkholderiaceae bacterium
CTGGTGTACAGCGGATGTTGGCTGGTCGAAAGCGGGCACCTCTATTCTGTTCGGTCCCTGGAGCATGGGCGCTTGCAGCTTCTTCTATGACGGCCCCTTCGATCCGGCCGAGCGGCTGCGCCTACTGGAACGCCAGCGGGTAACAGTGTATTGCGCACCGGGCACGGAACTGTTCCGCGTCGTCGATGAACAGATCTCGGCCTACGACCTTTCGCAACTGCGTCACACGGTTTCATCCGGGGAAACGCTGAATACGGTGGTGGCAGAGCGTTGGCGCGCCCGCACCGGCATTCCCATCCTTGAAGCCTATGGGCAGACCGAAACCCTGATGACCTTGTTGAACTACCCCTGCAAAGCGGTGCGTGACGGCTCCATGGGCCTGCCGCTTCCTGGATTGGATATGGACGTCATTGACCAGAACGGCAAGCGCCAGCCTGTCAATACGGAAGGTGAAATCGCCATCCGCCTGCCCGCCGCGCAAATGATGCTCGGCTATCTGCACGACGCTGAAAAAACAGCAGAATCCATCGTTCAGGCCGATGGAGAAGAATGGTTTCTGACCGGGGACCGCGGGGCGCGGGACGCCGACGGCTATTTTTACTATCGAGGACGACGCGATGACGTGATCAGCACATCGGGCTACCGCGTCGGCCCCGGCGAAGTCGAGAACGCCCTCCTGGAGCATCCCGCCGTGCTGGAATGCGCCGTCGTGGGCAAACCGGATCGTGAGCGCGGGGAAATCGTCAAGGCCTTTGTGGTGTTGCGTGATGATGCTGAACTGACTGAGCAATTCGTGCGCGAAATTCAGGAACATGTAAAAAGAACCACTGCCCCATATAAATACCCGCGCGAAATAGAAGCGCTGGACGAACTCCCCAAAACCTTGACCGGTAAAATCCAGCGCAAGGCACTGCGCGACCTGGAACGGTCCCGCCTTTCCGGCACTTGACAACCATTTTTCATGCAATCACTTCCCACATCCACCCAAGCTCAGCCCGCCTTCCGGGTCTTTGCCGCTGAAATCGAAAGACGGATATTGGCCGGCGAAATCAAGCCGGGCGATGTCCTGCCTTCAGAAGCCAAGCTCGCAGAAGAACTCGGCGTAAATCGTTCGACGGTGCGCGAAGCCATTCGCGTTCTTGAACAGAACGGGTTTGTACGACGCGAGGTCGGCAGGAAGAAACTGTTCGCCTCGATTCCGCAATCCGGGGACATTTCCCAGCGACTGAAGCTGGTCATGGTGATGGAAAACGTCACTTTCGAAGAATTGTGGGAAGCCATGTACGCGCTTGAACCCGCGGCAGCCCAGGCAGCATCGCAACGCAGGGATGACAACGACCTTGAAGCGCTGGACCGCAATCTTGCCGCAACCCGGGAAGCCCTGTCTGACTCCAAGCGGTTGACGGAACTGGATATCGAGTTTCACATGCTCGTGGCGCGAGCCACCTCGAATCGCGCCTTGGAAGCCGCCCGCACGCCTATCGGCGAATTGTTCTACCCCCCCTTTCTGGCAGTGATGTCCAGACTGAACGCGGCGGAACGTTTGCTGTTTGCGCATGAGCAGATCGTCGAGGCCATTCGTGAGGGGGACGCGCCCAAAGCCCGCCAATGGATGGAAAAACATATTCTGGATTTCCGCCGTGGCTATGAACTGGCCAATCTGGATATGGAACTGCCCGCCCAGCTGCCGGAGATTGCAAACTGACGTGTGTTGGCTATGCCATTATGTCGGCTGATTTACTGAAACTCACTCTGACAGAATACGAAATATTTTGTTTGATATATGAAAAGCATCAGCTCCACATAACTTCTTGATAGAGCGTATCAACTTTGTTATTCTGATTTCAGCCTGCTTAGGCTAAGTAAAAGAAAGGGAAAAACCCACTACAACGGAGGAGACATGGCATTAGCTAAACATGCTGCTACCCGTGTATTTGCCCGTCACTCAGCATTAGCAGTCGCTGTTGTGCTGGCCACTTCACTGGGTAACGCAGCCGAAGCAAAAACGCTGAGGGTATCGTATTACATCGGTGCCTCCCATCCCTTGGTATCAGCCGGTATCACCCCCTTCATGGAAGAAGTCAAAAATGCCGATGTTGGCCTAGACTTCCGCGTCTTTCCAGGCGGGCAGCTGGGCCGGCCGGGCGATTCAATACGAAACCTACAGAACGGCCTGGCGGATATCGGGTTGATCGTCATGTCTTACCACCGCGAAGAAATGCCAGTTTCGCAGGTTGTGAATCTTCCGTGGGAACTCGGCGCTTGGGAAAACACCCATGCTTTGCTGCGCGCTGTCGGTAGCCCAGGCCCGATTTCAGAGGAATGGAAACAACAGGAAATGGTGCTGCTTATCGCTACCACCAATCCCCCCTATGAAATTCATACGGGCAATCGGGCACTGCCCGATCTGGCATCCGCGTCCGGTATCAAGCTGCGCTCACCAGGCGGCTCATACGATGAAGTCCTGCAAGCCGTAGGGGCAAATCCAGTTGCCATTCCTACTCCGGAAACCTTTGATGCAATTTCGCGCGGTATCGTCGACGGAACGGTTTATGCCTTTTCAAACTGGAACAGCATGCGGTTGAGCGAAATTCTCAACCATACGACCGCGAACGTCCGCCTCCCATCACCTGGTGGCCTGACTTACGCCATCTCGCGAAAAACCTTTGATAGCCTTAACGAAGCTCAACAGCGAGCACTACTTGAAGCTGGCCGGACGGCATCCATCCGTGCCCAACGAGCCTTGCTTGAAGAGAATGAAACGGCCTTGAAAACATTCAAGAGCGAAGGCCTTAATACCTATGAATGGCCAGAACAAGACCTCAACACACTGAAAGAAAAATACACAACCATTCGCAACAACTGGGCCAAGAATGTCGATGCCAGTGGCCGTGCCGGTTCCGAGACTTTGGAAACGTTCAATAATATGATGAAGGCCGCCGCAGACAATCCGGAAGACTTTCCGCCTGTCAAACTGCACTGACAACACTTCGAAAAAGCGGTGGCAAGCATGAGTGGTCCGAATAGAACGGGGTGGCCTGTACGAGCTTTCGATATGTTGATCCGACTGGCCGCCTGGATGGCGACAATCGCGATCAGTCTTATCATGCTTGGTATATGTATAGAGGTGGTCCTGAGATATGGTTTCTCCTCTTCCATACACGGCCTGCATCCCATTATCGAAGGGCTCTTGCTTCCCGCCGCCATCTTCCTGGGTGCTCCGCTGGTCGGGCGAATAGACGGGCACATGAAAGTCGACATTCTTCGGCTGGAACATAGGCCTAGGCTTCAGAAAGCACGAAAAATCACATTTTCCATCTTGATAAGTGCGTTCTGGCTGGTCTGCGGGTGGCAGGCAGCCCTTCGTGCCCACGAAGCCTATGTACTTCGCCAATGGCCTATCGGGGAAATAGCCGCGCCCATAGTCATCGTGTACGGCGTCACGGCCTTCGGCTGTTTCCTTGCTGCTTGCGCTCATCTGCTGCCCGGCAGCCTCATAGAGAAAGAAGCGGGTAACGATGCCACCGGGCATTGACCGGCCTGCTACGACCAGAAAAAGAAGGGCTAGGCATGACTCTTATGGATTTGGTGCCGCTTGCGGTATTTTTTGTGCTTTTGCTCGGCGGCATGGCAGTCGCGTTTTCCCTCGCGATTTCAGGCGCGCTCGGCATATATTTGCTGGTAGGGCTGCAAGGCACTCTCGGAATGCTGCAGACCCTCCCTTACCGTACGACTGCCAGTTTCACTTTGGTTGCCATCGCCCTTTTCATCATGATGGCGGAATTCAGCAACGAAAGCGGGATCACGCGGCGGCTTTTCTCGGCAGCCAACGCCTGGGTAGGACACTTGAAGGGGGGCCTGGCCCTGGCCACGGTGCTGGCTTCTGCCGCATTCGGTGCACTTTCAGGCTCTAGCGTAGCCGCAGCGGCCACCATGTCGCGCGTGGCAGTGCCGCAAATGTTGAACCATGGCTATAGCAAGGTCTTCGCAGCCGGCACGGCAAGCATATCCGGGACGCTCGCCATTCTCATACCCCCCAGTATTCCTCTCATCATCTACGGCGTGCTCACAGAAACCTCCATCAGCAGGCTGCTGATGGCCGGGGTAGTGCCAGGCATCATCACCGTGCTGTTTTATCTCATAGTCATTTCTGTCTGGACGCATGTACAACCGTCAGCGGCGCCGACACGCGCTACACGGGCCAAAAAGGGCGAGCGTTTAGAAACCACCAAGTACTTATGGCCATTCATGCTGGTGGTCATATTCATTTTTGGCGCCATGTACGGCGGCATCGTAACCGCTACGGAAGCGAGTGGTATCGGCGCTATGGCCGTGCTGCTGATGTGGCTGATACTAGGTCGTATGCCCGCCTCGGGCATGCATCCAATCAGTACGACTGCCCTGCGGCAGGCCTTTGATCGCGGTTTACGCTCTACCGTGATGATCGTCAGCTTGCTGATTGGCGCATACATTTTTTCATTTTATCTGATCAATAGTGGCGTCACCCAAGTCGTGCTGCAGTATGTGGATAACCTTGATGTGCCCCCAATCGCGATTCTGACTCTGGTGATTATCGTCTACGTGATCCTGGGGCTATTCATGAGCCAGCTCGAGATCATGGTGTTGACCCTCCCTTTTGTCTTCCCCATGATTACATCCCTGGGGTACGACGGAATATGGCTGGGTATCATTGTGGTCAAAACCATCGAAATCGGGCTTGTCACCCCACCAGTTGGCATGAATGTATTTGTCGTCTCCAGCACTTCGGGGATGGTGAGCCCTGGTGACGGGTTCAAAGGCGTTGTCCCGTTTCTTATCGCCGAAGTGGCGACTTTAATATTGTCTATCGCCTATCCCGAAGTTGTTCTGTTTGTGCCCAATGCAATGATGAACTGAGTCATCGGCAGGGCAGGCGCCGCCGTCCTCTGACAGCGGCTGCTTTTCCCCTCTGGCACTCTCACCATCGTTAGGCTGGTGCGTGAGCGGTGAGCCCCCCAGAACCCAAGCGTACAACCCGTAAGCGCGCACGGCCCAGGCTGAGCACGGCGCGTATGCGCGCGCCCAGGAAGACACGGCACCTCAGATTTCTCACACCCAAACAATAAGAAAAGTATTCTAAGTAGAGAATTATGTGATATTGTCTTGATCATCACAAGAACGAATTCTGCTCAAGGCAACGCTGACGGAGGCAAGCAGGAATGGTGGAGACCCAAGGCCAGCAGGCCCCCCAGGATCCGGTCATATTCGATGTGCACGAAGGGGTGGCCATCATCACCCTCAATCGGCCACAGGTACACAATGCATTGAACGATCCCATGCGTGATGCGCTGACCCGCTGCTTTGAAGAGGCAGGCCAGCGCGACGATATCCGCGCCGTACTCCTGATGGGCCGTGGCAAGTCATTCTGCTCGGGTCGCGACACCAAAGGCTTCGTTGATCCAGCTCACGGGGCCAGCCATTCAGCCTTGATTGCAACCGCACAGCAGGTACGCCGTCGACAGCTTGGCTGCGGCAAGCCCATGGTGTGCGCCCTGCAAGGGCATGCAATCGGCGCAGGTGCCGAATTGGCGCTGGGTTGCGATATACGCGTCGCCGCGCATGACATGAAATTCAGTTTGCCCGAAGTTCCCTATGGTCTGGTCGCCGACACGGGTTCATCCACCTTGCTGACGGCGCTGGTCGGGCCGGCGCGCGCCAAATGGATACTGTTGTCCGGCCTGCCTGTCACCGCAGGCGATGCCCAGAGCTGGGGCTTGGTCGAATGGGTGGTGGCGCCTGAAACACTGGAACAAAAGTCACTGGAAATCGTGACCACCCTGGCAAGCCGGCCGGTTGCAGCGCTGCGGCAGCAAAAGCGTTTGATTGATGTGCAGTTTGCACCACTCATCGAAACCGGGCTGGCCCGAGAAATGGCTGCACAACTCCAGCTATTCGACAGCGGCGAATACGAAAACGAAAAAAAACGGCGTGAACAGAAGAAGGGAAGTTGAATCCCGACGATCTGCCACCTCTCTCATAACAATCAACCACCAGCGAGGAGCATATGCAAAAGCGAGTATTCACCAAAGCAGCTTTGATGACGATTCTAGGGCTGGCCTCTGTCGGGATGGGGCCGGTCCTTGCCAGCGATTCCTTCCCCAACAAGCCGATCAAGATCGTCGTGCCGGCGGCACCGGGTGGCCCCACCGACACCATGGGGCGCGTGCTCGCCAAGTTCATGTCAGACAAGGCGGGGGTGCCCGTCATTGTCGAAAACAAGGCCGGTGCAGCGGGCTCCATCGGGGTGCAAGCGGTAGTGCAATCACCGCCCGACGGCTACACCGTTGTACTGGCTGCCATTGATGCGATTACCGTGTTTCCATTGGTAAAGAAGAATCCCCCTTACACCTGGGAAAAGAACCTCACACCCATCACGGTAACCGCAACAACACCCTTTGTTTTCGGCATCGGCGCGGACCTGCCAGTCAACAGCGTCAAAGAATTCGTTGAGCTGTCCAAATCCCGCAAGCTGGCATTTGCGTCGCCCGGTGTGGGGGCGTCCGGCCACGTGGTCATGGAAATGTTCAAGGACCGTACGGGCGCCGAACTGCTGCATGTACCTTATTCGGGTGCGAGCCCTGCCCTGCTCTCCATTGTTGGCGGGGACACCCACATCACGGCCACGTCTCCGATCACGCTCAAGGGCCATATAGACAGCGGCAGGTTGAAGGGTCTGGCAGTCTCCAGCAAAGCGCGCCTGCCCAGCCTACCTGACGTACCCACCATGGAGGAAAGCGGCGTCCCCGATTTCGTGGTCACCCCATGGTTCGGCGTGCTGGCACCGGCGGGAACGCCCGATGCGATTGCCGACAAGCTCCACGAATTGGTGGTCTACGCCATGCGTTCAGAGGAATACAAGGACAAGATCGGGGGTCTGGGCATGACGATCGAGCCCATGAGCCGCAGCGAGTATGTACAGATGCTCACCGACGAGACCAAGCGCTGGCGAGAAATCATTGAGGCAGCCCATATTTCGAGCGACGACTGAGGCGGCGATTCTGTCAGGGGGCCCTCCATGCCCCCTGCCCCCCATCCTTCGGAAACTGCTGTCTAGCGTAAAATCCTCCCTTAACCGTCAAATGCTTCCCACAACGCAATGCCAGAGACAGCCGAATTCACGATCACTCCGAAACCCGACGAAAAGCCCAAGGGCAAGGTCGTCGGTGCGGTCGTCAATGCTGCCAAGATCATGCGCTTCCTTCGCGCCACCGGGGGGCCCGCCACCGTCACGCAAATCACACGTGGCGTGGAAATCAACCCCAGCACCTGCTTCAACATCTTGCGCACGCTAATACAGGAAGACTTCGTACAGTTCGATTCCACATCCAAGACCTATCAGCTCAGCCTGGGGCTGGTGGGCCTGGCGCATGGGGCGCTTGAATACAGCTCACAGCTGCATACGCTCAAGCCTCTGATCGAAGAACTGGCGCACAAACACCGCATGACAGCAGCCATCTGGCGCCGCGTATCAGACAACCGGATGATGCTGGTATCGGCGGCTGAAAGCGATGCTCCCATCCGCATATACGCTCGCGCTGGCTCACGTTCGCCGCTGCTGCTCGGTGCGTCGGGCCGTGTGCTGACGGCGTATTCGTCGCTAGACCAGTCGGCACTGAAGGAACGCTTCGAAAAACTGCGGCTGGCACGCCCTCTGGATTTCGAGACTTATCTGGAACAACTTGATGAGGTTCGTCGCACGGGCTATGCCATCGACGACGGTTATGTAACGCCGGGCACGATCACGATCGCAGTGCCAGTGCTCGAATCAAGCGACACTGTCAATTTTGCATGTGCCGCCATTCTGTTCAACGGCCAGTACGATGACAAACAGCTGGCCGCCATCACGGAAGACGTCATACAGGTAGGGCGAGCCATGCTGGGTTCCACGACATCGGCCGCAACGCCCACGCAGCCTGCCGCCACCAAGCGTGCAACACCGGCCAAACGCGCAGCAGCGGCCTCAGGCCAGCCACGGCAACGCAAAAGCCGGGCAACCGCCTGACGGTAAACCGTACAGGCAATGGCCCGGCTACATTGCCACAAGGGACCCTCTGATCAAGCGCCCGCTTTCCGCTCGACTTGATCAGAGGGTCCCAAGCGTGTAACGCTTGTAGCGCAAACAGCCTATCAGCTGAAGGTGAACTCGCCCGCGTCCAGAACCACTTTTTCGCGTGCCGGCACGGAACAGCGGAACACTGCCGTACCATCGCCCACATTCCAGACTTCGGTACGCAAGGTCTCGCCTGGGAATACCGGTGACGTGAAACGCGCACCAAAGCTGCGTACCCGGCCCGGATCACCCCCGCAGACTTCGCGCATGAGCACATAGCCTGCAATGCCCCAGGTTGCTGCGCCGTGCAGAATGGCGCGGGGGAAGCCCACCTGCCGCGCCACAACCGGGTCGGCGTGCAAGGGGTTGTAATCACCCGAGAGCCGGTAGATCAATGCCGCCTGCGGAAGAATATCGAAATCAACGACATGATCCGCGGCACGATCGGGGCGTGCAGGCATGGCCGGCCCAGGCGCGCTACGCGTTGCCGGCCCGCCAAAGCCACCATGGCCACGCAGAACTATCGTGTTCAGGACTTCGCAAAGCAGTTCGCCGTGAGTGTCTCGTACATCACGCACGGTGTAGAACAGGCAATCCTTGCCCTCCCCCTTGTCCACGACATCGGTGACACGCAATTCCCCGACCACTTCGCCTTCCACCGGCAGTGGCTTATGCATACGCAAGGACTGTTCACCATTAAGCACCTTGCGCCAGTCGATTCCCAATTCTGGATGTTCCTTGATCCAGAACCCCGGATACCCGAGAACACCGCCGAAAGTCGGCAATACCTGCAGCCCCTGTTCATAGACAAATGGCAGGTCGTCTTCCTGTGCGCCCAGGCCCAAGCCCAGGGCATACAGCATGACGTCCTTCTGGGTATAGCGATGCTCAACGCGGGTGCGATATGCCCGCAACGCGTCTAGTGCGATAGCCATCAGACTGGATCCCAGCAAAATACGTCGCCGCTGCGACTCAGGGGATAGAAGTCACTCTGGAACGCCGGCAGCATATGTTCGGCCAAGGCTTGTGGAGTCCAGCCGTCGCTGCGCTGTACCGCACGGATGGGGCGCGGCTGGCTGAACAGGAAGATTTCGTTTTTGCGCGAACCAAAGATCTGCCCTGTCACATCCTTGGAAAGATCACTGGCCAGGAACACCGACAGCGGCGCAATCTTGGCAGCCGTCATGGTCTTGATACGCTCGACACGCTGTTTTTCTTCCGGCGTCTCGGTGGGGATGGTACCGACCAGGCGGCTCCAGGCGAAAGGCGCGATGCAATTGGAACGGACGTTGTAGCGCTGCATGTCCAGGGCAATCGCTTTCGACATGCCGACCACCCCAAGCTTGGCGGCAGCGTAGTTGACCTGGCCGAAGTTGCCCACCAGGCCGGAAGCAGACGTAAAATGAACGAAACTGCCGCGGTTGCGCTCACGGAAATGCATGGCAGCCGCTCGCGATACATTCCAGTAGCCTGTAAGGTGTACCCCGATTACCGCGTGCCAGTCGTCATGCGACATCTTGTGAAAGATGCGGTCGCGCAGGAAGCCGGCATTGTTCACTACGGAATCCAGTTGGCCGTAAGTATCTATGGCCTGGCGAACCATGTCTTCGGCCGCAGCCGGGTCGGTGATGCTGCTCGTGTTGGCAACGGCCTTGCCGCCGAAAGCCTGGATCTCGGCAACCACATCGTGAGCCGGGCTGGAATCCGTACCACCGCCTTCGGGGTCGGAACCCAGATCGTTCACGACAACGGATGCACCTTCCTTCGCTGCCAGCAAGGCAATTTCGCGCCCAATCCCACGGCCTGCTCCGGTGACCAGCACGACCTGATTTTCGAGACAACCTGCCATATTCAACTCCTTTGTCTTTGGAAATATTTATTTGACGAGATCACGACCGATCAGCATCTTGAGGATATGATTGCTGCCGGCCGAAATACGGTTGACACGGGCATCCGCATACGCCCGCGCGATCGGCGTTTCCCACATATAGCCCATACCGCCGAAGAACTGCAGACAGCGGTCGATGACCATGCCTTCGCATTCCGAAGCCCTGAGCTTGGCTGCTGCTGCTTCAATTTCGGAAAGTTCACCCTTCAGATGCTTCCCGATGCACCATTCAATGAAGGAACGGTGCACAAGAAATGTCGACCACAGATCTGCCAGTTCGAACTGGGTGTTCTGAAACGCCGATATGGGTCTACCAAAGGCTTCGCGTTCCTTGACGTATCTGAGCGTGTCATCCAGCACGACCTGCATCGCCGCCGTTGAACGCACAGCTGAAGTCAGGCGTTCCTGCACCAGCATACCCATAAGCTGAAAGAAACCCTGCCCTTCTTCAGTACCAATGAGGTTGGTGGCCGGCACCCGTACATCATCAAAGAAGAGTTCCAGAGTGTCCTGTGCCTTGCGGCCGATCTTCTTGAGCATGGTGCCGCGCACGAAACCCGGCCTGTCGGTTTCCACCAGAATAAGACTGATGCCCCGGGCACCCGCGGAAGGGTCGGTCTTGCAGGCGACGATGACGACATGGGCCTGCTGGGCATTACTGATGAAGACCTTCTGACCCTTAATGACGTAGTCGTCGCCGTCACGGATTGCAGTGGTGCGTATGGCCTGCAGGTCGCTGCCGGCATGCGGCTCTGTCATGGCAATCGCGAAGATCGCTTCGCCGCTGACCGCCTTGGGCAGCCATTCGCGCTTCTGGGCCTCGGTACCATACAACTGTATGTACGGCGCGGCCGTATCGGAGTGACCAGCAAACGCCGGCGCGCCCCCGCCGGCGCGTGCCATTTCCTGGGCCAACACCATGTTATGGATATAGTCGCCGCCCGGCCCACCGTATTCTTCAGGCACATCGCAACACAGCATGCCGTTTTCACCGGCTTTCAGCCATACTTCGCGCGGGACGGTACCCAATGCTTCCCATTCTTCTCTGTGGGGGATGAGCTCATTGTCAACGAAACGGCGTGCCGTCTGCTGAAAAATCAAATGCTCTTCTTTTAGAAACTGTTCACCGATCATGGCTGCTCTTGGTTGGAGTTGTGGAA
>JBAYOJ010000049.1:0-11029 GCA_041678385.1 Burkholderiaceae bacterium
ACGAGGTGCTTGAGGTGGCGTCAGCGGGGCTGTCGCCAGCTGAACAGCCCTTGCTGGCTTACGCCAGGCATGTGCAGGCAAGCAGGCGGTGTGCGGCGGATCGTATGCTGGACAGCTGGCGGGTCGCCCCGGAAAGTGCGCAGGCGCGCCTGGCCTGGGTGGCCGAGCGCCATCGGGCGGTCATGCCGGCTGCGGCTTATTCGTAGACTTCGTCGGCAGCCAGCAGGATGTCCACGGGCGGGTCAAAACCGATGCGACGTGCCGTCGACAGATTCAAGGCGATCTTGGGCGGGTCCACCCACAGCTGGCTGATTTCCCGGGGGCGCGCGCCATTGAAAACGCGCGCGATGGTTTCTGCGTGGAAGAGGCCCACATGCGACAGATCGGCCTGGGCGATGCTCATCAGCAGGCCGCTTTCCACTTCGCGGGAACCCGCCATGGAAAAGCTGGGCACGCGCGCCTGCAGCATGGTTGTGGCGATCTGCTTGACGGATTCGGGCGTGACGCCTTGGTGTGAAGTCACGTAGACGGCGCCCACATGACGGTTGGCCAATTCGGAAAAACAATCCACTGCGTTCTGGATGGCGACATCTTGCGGGATGCTGGACGAAGGGGCGTGGCAGTGTTCAAGCTGGAAACCCAGTTCGAGGGCGACCTGTTCGGCGGCGCCCACTGCAGAATAAGCGCGGCCGGATTCGGAGTCTTCGTAGACCAGACCCAGGGTGTCAAAGCCGACGATTTCGTGAAACAGGCGTAGCTGCCGCTGGTAGCGTTCCGGTTCGATGCGTACGTGCAGATTGTCGCGCCCGCTATCGAGCGCGCTGTCGGCGATGCCCGATGCCAGGGCGTCGCTTACTGATCCGACGACGGTGGGGACCGGCGGCCCGATTTCACGCATGTCCTGCCCGGCCCAGGTGCCCATGGCGATGATCAGGTCGATATCCTGTTTGCCGTGCAGGCGGTCAGCAATGGCCTTGCGCATGGGGGCGCGTTGGTCGGCGTCGAAGTTGCCCGGCTGCCAGTAGGCGTCGTCGGCAAATTCCAGCCATTCGCTGCGTACGTTTTGGGCCAGCCATTGCCAGAGTTCGGGGCCACTGAGATCGTCGGGGCGCGGCGTAGGCAGCTGCAGCCAGCCGAGCACTTCCAGACCGTCGATGATTTCGCCCAGAGTGAGGGGGTATTCGGCGTAATCCCCACTTTGTACATACCCGATGCGCCAGCGGTCGGCGTCAGAAGGAGCGACGGGCGAGGTGGAATAGGGCGTGGCGATGGAAGCGGTGCTCAGAGTGAGGGCGGCGGCCAGCGCAAGAAGGTATCGAAAAATCATGTGGGCAGTCTTTTGATGGCGAGCAGGGTGATGTCGTCGGATTGCGGCGTGTCGCAAACGAAATCGTGCACGTTATCCAGAATGGCGTCGAGTACCGCTGATGCAGCCTTGCCGGCCACGGGGGTCAGGGTGGCGTAAAGCCGGTGTTCTCCATACTGGGCGTTGCCCGGCCCAACGGCTTCGGTCACGCCGTCGGTGTAGCCGATAAGGACTTCGCCGGTTTCCAGGCGGGTTTCGTGGCGGCGGTAGGGCAGGTCTTCCTGCACGCCGCAGGCGGGCCCCGAGCGGCCGTCCAGCAGCTTCAGGTCGCCCTGAGGGCCGAGCACGCACAGGGCGGAATGCCCCGCGTTGGCCCATTGCAGATGGCCGTTCTGCAGATCCAGCACACCGACGATCAGCGTTACGAACATCAGGTTCGGGTTGTTGGACGACAGGCGGTCATTGACGCGGGCCATGACGATGCCCGGATCTGTTTCGGTTTCGGCGATGGCGCGTATCAGTGTGCAGGTGGCGGCCATGAAAAGCGCGGCGGGCATGCCTTTATCGGACACGTCGCCAATGGCGAAGAACAGGCGGCCGTCCGGCAGCAGGAAGTGATCGTAAAGGTCGCCGCCCACTTCCTTGGCGGGCACCATGGTTGCGCAGAGGTCGACCCTGGCCTGTAACGTGGCAGCGGGTGGCGGCGGCAGCAGACCCTGCTGGATCTCCTGGGCAATATTGAGTTCGCTTTCCAGCCGTTCCCGGCTGGAAGTTTCTTCGAGTAGTCGCGCCACTTTTTCGCGCAGCTGCTCGTCCATATAGGCGAAGGCGGCTGCAAGCCGGCCCACTTCGTCGGGCCGCCGCTGGGGCAATTCGGCAATATGGGCGGGCAGGATCTGCCCGGCGCTGAGATCTTGTTCGGGCAGGGCCCGGGCAAATTCGCTCAACTGGCGCAGTGGCCGGGTCAGCCGGATGGATACGAAGCCGGCAACCGTGAGCCCGATGGCCAGGACCAGCAGAAAGAACAGGCCCAACTGGTTGCGCAGATCGGTGGCGGCTCGGGTGAAATCGCGTTCCGGGACGGCGGCGACGATGGTCCACGCCAGCGGCCGGAAATAAACGGCCTGGACGCGCCAGGAGTCACGGCCGCCTTGCGGAGAGAAGGCCAGATGTTGAATATCCTGGGAAGGCGGCAATTCGTGCAGCAGCTTGCGCAGGGGTTGGCCTGTGCCGCTATCGACCATATCCAGCAGGAAACCGTAGGCGTCGGGCGGAGCGGCAATCAGGCGGTCATCGTCGCTCAGGATGAAGGCAAAACCTGATTCTGCCAGCTGCAGGCCGTCCAGCACGTCGGCGACGGCTTGTTCGGTTTCGGCACGCCGTCGGTCGAATTGTTGAACGACGCCTTCGGCATCGTCGCTGACGGCGATCACCCAGTCCCATTCAGGCACATAGCCGACATAGGCGTAGCGCAGTTGCTCGGTGTCTGTTGCGGGGTCGGGCAGGCGGTAGATGACGAAGCTGTGCCCACTGAGCCTGACCTCGTGGTAGACGGAAGCGGCCAGCGGCCGGCCCTTGTAATCAAGCAATTTGGAAATGTCGACATTGCGTTCAAGCAGGTGGCTGCTGGCCAGTATGGTGTATTCGCGGCTGAACACCGAGACATTGCCACTGGCCCCGGTGCGCAGGCCGGACAGCCATTGCAGGGCAAGTTCGTGGGCGCGTGCTTCGGTGAGTTCGCCTTCACGGACCTGCAGCCGGTAGGCATCAAGCACGGACTGCACCATTTGGCCCTGTTGCATCAGGCGCTCACGGTTATTGCGCACGGTGGCGATCTTGTCGAGCAGAAAGCCGCCCCAGCGTGCCTCGCTGTCCTGTACCAGGAGATTGAGGACGTTGTGCACAGCATGTTCTTCCATGGAAACCACCGTGCGCTTTACCCCGCGCTGAGTGATGACCATGACCAGTGCGGCACTGATCAGCAGGGTAAGGCCTACCAGCAGCAGGATCTTGCTGCGTAGCGAGGTCAGACGCATAAAAGCTCGTTGTGTAACTTCATATTCAAACAGTGAGTTTAATTTACCATTAGGTATTGTCCATTACTCGGGGATATACCCTCAACATGCAGCCAGTGTCTTCTTCAGTCGCACAAGGCGCGGCCGGTACGAGGCAGCGGCGTGCGGTGCGCAATGTGATTCTTTCCTGCGTGGCCGTGCTGCTGCTCGGGCAGGTCCTGATCGGTGTCTTGAGCCTGGCTGCCTTGTTGAGACTGGGTACCGACAGTACGGTCGATCGGCTGACGCTGGTCGCGGGGCGTACTGCCGGGCAGATTCAGGCAGGGCTGCAGTTGGGCAAGCCGTTTACGCAGTATTTCGGCCTGTCGCTGGCCTTCGACCGGCTGCGCAACGATATCCCCGAACTGCAGGCGGCGGCGGTGGTTCTTGATGACGGTACGGTACTGGCCGCCATGGGTGAGCGGCCCGTACCGACCGCTCGTTTGCTGCGGGCTTTGCGCCAAGGCGGGGTGCGCGCAAGCGAGACCACGGCTTCAGGGTTGCGGTTGGCACTTCCATTGGCCGAGCCGGGCGATGGGCGTAAAGGCGCGCTGGTGATCGAAGTGACGGCCGGCGGTCTGCCGCAGGGCACGGCCTTGTGGGCGAATCTCTGGTTTCTGCTGATCGTGACCGCCGGTGCCGCCGCCGTGATGGCGGTGGCCATGAAGAAGCTGCCGGTTCAGCGGATTGCTGCGGCGGGCTGGCTGCGTCTTGCGATACCGGTGGCCATCATGCTGGTGGCGCAGGCGCTGTATGCCGTGCATACCGTCCAGGATTTCCGCAACGTCTGGCAGGCCGTCATTCAGCAGAATGCGCGCGTTATCGGTGAAGGGCTGGAGCGCGACTTTGAGAAAGTCCTGGGTTACGGCATTGAACCCGAACGCATGCGCGGTGTGGAACGGCCGTTGCTGCGGGCCTTTCAGGCTTTCCCGCTGCTGGGCGGCATGCAGTTCCTGGCATTGGATGGCCGCCTGCTGTCGCAGGTGGGCAAGGTGGAGGGACAGCATGAGGTATTGACCTTTCCGCTGGAAGCCGGTGGCAAGGGCGAGCCGCTGGCCTGGCTGGTGCTGTATTCCGACGATGCAGCGATGACGGCGGCAGTGCGTTCACGGGCGCTCGATGCGGCCACCATTGCTCTGGTTGCCATGGTGGTGGCAATTGAGCTGATGCTTATGCTGCAGGTGCTCATGGACCGGGCCTTCAGCGCCCGGTCCGCCGGGCGGCCAAACGGGGCGTCGGGCCAGGCCCAGCCCTTGCGGGTGGCCGTTGCATCGGACCCCGGCGGCACGGAGGGCCCGCCGCTGCCGGACGACCCTTCACGATTGGGCATGGTTACACGCCCGGTCATGTTTGCCTTTTTGTTCGCCATGGCCCTGCCGCTGGGTTTTCTGCCTCTTTATGCGCGCCAGTTGCTGGATGCGGGGATAGATGAAGGCGTGGCGGCCCTGCTGGTTGCGCTGCCGACGACGGCCGAGATGGCGGCTGGCCTGGCAATGGCGTTGCTGGCGGGGCGTCTGATCGATCGACGAGGCTGGACGGTGCCGGCGGCTTGGGGGATGGGGCTGGCGCTGGCCGGCAGCCTGGCATGTGCGTTGGCCGGCGATCTCTGGAGCCTGACCGCTGCGCGGGCGTTGGCCGGGCTGGGCTACGGCCTGGTCTGGATGGCCTTGCAGGGTTTCGTGGTGAACCTGGGGCCTTCCCAGTATCGGGGCCGTAATATGACTGCCCTGATTGCCGGTCTGTTTGCGGGCCACATGACCGGGGCGGCTGTGGGGGGCATGCTGGCGAGCCAGGCTGGGCACCGGCCGGTCTTCGTGGTGGGGGCCTTGATGGTGTTGGCCGCTGCACTGGCCTTGCGGCTGCTGCTGTGGCCGTATCGCGGCGCCGGCAAAGGGATGGCGGTGGCCAGCCAGGCGCCGTTGGGCAGCGCGGGGAGCGCCCGCTTGCGCAGGCTGTTGTCCGATCGGGGATACGGGGCTTTGCTGCTGGGCAGCGTTGTGCCCTTCTCGATTGCGCAGGTTGGGCTGCTCAGCTATGCGTTGCCGCTGCATTTTGATGCGCTGGGGGCGAGCACGGCCGATGTCGGGCGGGTCATCATGCTTTATGGTTTCTGTGTCATCTACCTGGGGCCGTTATTAGGTCTGGCCACCGATCACTCCAGGCACTGGAAGCGCTGGATCACCGCTGGCGGCGTGGTCGGTGCGGGCGGGCTGCTGTTGCTGCAATGGGCACCAGGGGTGTGGGGCATGGCTGCGGCAGTTGCACTGCTGGCCGTGGCGAGTTGCCTGGCCGGTGCGGCCCAAACGCCGTACATGCTGGCGCGGGAACAGGCGCTTGCCTACGGGGCGGCTGGGGCCACAGGCATTATGCGCGGCGCCGACAAGTTCGGGCAGATGCTTGGCCCGCTGATCGTCGGGGCGTTGTTTGCCGGGGTGGGGATGTCGGCAGCCCTGGTGTGGACCGGTGTGCTGTATCTGGCGGGTACGTTGCTGTTCTGGATGCTGGCACCCGCCGACGGAAGCGCCCGATAAGGCCATGGCGCCGTGCTGCGCGCGTTCAGGCCGCTTTCGGGTACGCCAGCAGCGGCAGGCGGGCCGTCAGGCAGGTAAGCATTTCGGCGGCAATGGTGTCGCAGGCCTGGGCAGCGGCTTCGACCGGCAGGGCCGCGCCTGCTGGTGATTGGCCCCACAGCGTTATGATGTCACCCGCTTTTTCGGTGGGGTGGCTGCCGAGATCGACGGTCAGGCAGTCCATGGCCACCCGGCCAGCCAGGGGAACGGGCCGGCCAGCCTTGCCGGCCAGCAGTTGCCCATGCCGCCACAGATTACGGGGCAGGCCATGGCCATAGCCGATGCCGACCACACCAATATGGGTGTCTTGTGCTGCGCGGTAACTATCGCCGTAACCAACGGACTGGCCAGCCGCCACGCGACGGACAACCAGCAAGCGGGCATGCAGGCTCATGGCCGGGCGCAGCCCCAGTTGAGCGCCTGTGCGACCGGGCAGGGCACTGGCACCATACAGGGCCAGGCCACAGCGCAGCCAGTGGCCGGCAGGATGGATGGGGCCGGGCGCGACGCCGCAGAGCGCGGCGGAATTGCCGGTGCTGTGCGGGCCTGGCAGCCCTGCGGTGACGCGTGCAAAAGCTTGTTGCTCGGTGGCAAGCGCCTGGGCATCTTCCGCCATGGCATAGTGGTGCAGATGCCCGGCTGCCGCCAGTCTACCGTTCTGGGCCAGTGCCTGCAGGCGCCAGAATGCATGGGGATAGCCGGTGTCGTCAAAACCCTGGCTTTGCAGGTGGCCGGCATAGCGCAGCCAGGCATGAACCCGGGGCAGGCTGAAAGGCATATGTTCCAGGCGCTGGAGCGTGGCGTTGTCGTCAATCACGATATGCAGTTCCCCACAGGCAGGGTCGCCCAACGCAGAGGGATCCAGGCCCGCAGCCGACAGCAGCAGGACGGGCCTGTGCCAGCCGAGTTCGCGAACGCGGAGCACGTCGCCCAGTGTGGCGACGGCGACACCGTCAGACGCCCCCAGCGCCCCCAGCGCATGATGCAGGCCATGGCCATAGGCGTCGGCTTTCACTACGGCCCAAAGCCGCGGCGGGTGCGCGTTGCTGCGGGCGTGCGGCATGCGGCGGCGCATCCATGCCAGGTTATGGGTGATGGCGGTGAGGTCTATGCTGGCCCAGGGGCCGTAATCGGTGGGGGCATGGATGGCAAGCGTCATGGCGCATCAAGGGTGGCCACCAGCTGAAGCTGATTCCAGCCATCGCGCCGCGCGTAGTGCATGTCTTCCAGATAATGCAGCATCAGGCGCAGGCCGTGGCCACCGATCCTGGCGTCGTCTAGCGTGGCATCAAGGTCGCGGGGTGCCTTGGCGGTGGGGTCGAAAGCCACGCCATTGTCCATGATGTTCAGTGTCAGCCGTTGCCCGTCATCGTGCAGGCGCAGGCGCACGCATGGGCTGCCATCCACTGGCTCGCCCTCGGGGTAGCCGTACATGATGATGTTGGTCAGGGTTTCATCCAGGCAGAGACGCATCTTGAACAGGGTGCGTGCCGGCCAGTGGTTTTCGGCGGCCAAGGCTTCCAGCCACTCTAGCGCACGAGTGGTGGTGTGTTGATCGACGTTAAGGGAAAGTTCGGCCGGGTTGCTCATGCCTGCCTCAGTGGTCGAAGTGCAGACGCAGGCTGGACTGACCGTCGCGCGCATCGGCGTGAACACGGTCTGCCAGACGCTGCAGCAATGTGTGCGATACCTGCGCCATGGTCTGTTCCAGTGCGGCGTCGAAGTCGGCATCGTCGGCGTCGAGCAGGTCGATGGATGGTTTGCCGGGGGCATCCAGAACCATTGGTGGCCCCTGGTGAAGAATTTCGAGATCCAGATTGAACTCGTCGAAACGGCCCCGGATCAGGGTGGCGTGGCGCCCTTGACCACCGGTGTTGATGGCTTCGACGGCTTCCATGGTGGCCTGGGCGGCGCGCCGGATCACCTCGTGGCGTGCGCCCCAGGAAGCGCCGGCGGTTTCCACGAACCCCGTGACGGCTTCCGCCAGTTCGTGGCTGGTTTGGGCGTCACGTAAGCTCTGCGAACTACGCTGCGAACTGCCCAGACGGAAGACCAGGTTAAGAAAGATGGCTGTCAGCCCCGCCACCACAATGCCATTGCGGGCGATGAAACTGATCGCATCCGGCAGCAGGTCGCTGAGATGCGGCATGAACATGATGCCCATGCCTGCCACGAAGGCCAGCCCCACCATGAAAATGCCGCGCGCATCCATGGCACGGGAGGCAATCAGCTGTATGCCTGAAACGACCAGGTAGGCGGCGGCATACAGTTCGACGGCGCCTATGATGGCTGTGGGAATCATGGTGAGTGCGCGTGAAACCATGGGCATGAAGGCCAGCACCAGGAGCAGGGCGGCCACGGCCAGGCCTATCCAGCGCGAGGTGGACCGGCTGATGTGGCAGAGCGCAATATTGGCGGATGACGTGGCGGCGGGATAGCCGCCAAAGCCCGCCATGAACAGATTGCCCAGGGCATTGGCCCGGATGCCGCCGCTGACCATGCGCATATTGGCGCGCCGCCAGCCAGCGTCGTCCATCTTTTGCATGAGCACCACGCTTGCGAAGGTGTCGAGTTGTGTCATGAGTGCAAGCAGCCCGACCGCCACCAGTACGCCCGAAGGGACGCCAAAATTGGGCGCATGCAGCGCCGGGAGGCCGAACAGCGGTGTGTGCAACAGGGCATCGCCGCCTTGCAGTTTGCCGACCATGGCGGCAATGACGATCCCGGCCGCCATGCCGGCCAGCAGGGCGAACAGCTTCATGCTGTGATTGCCCCAGATCGACAAGGCCATGATGACTATCAGGGTAACGCCACCCAGCAGAATGTCGGTGGTGTCAGCGGTATTTTCGTGCAGACCCATGAAATGGGTGAGTGCGGGTTCGATCAGCGACAAGCCGCCAACGCAGACGACAACGCCAGCCACGGCGGGTGGCAGCACCGCGCGCAGGCGGGGGACGATGTAGCTGGCGCCCATTGCGGCCAGGCCGTTCACCAGGCAAACGACGACCATACCGCCTGCGCCGTATTCTGCACACACCATCCCGGAAAGCGCGACCAGCAATGGGTCGGGCATGTGGACCAGCATGACGCCGGCACCGCTGCGCCCGCCCCAGGCCTGTAAAGCGGTGGATAGCGCCATGCCGATGATGGTGGCACTGACCATCTGGCGAGTGGCTTCGGCATCAAGCCCGCCGATGTGGGCGGCCGCCAGCACATAGGCGAGCAGTGCCAGTACCGTCGCGACGTGCTGCACGGACAGAACGGCCAGCGCCGAAAGTGGCGGCCGTTCTGTAGAAGCATAGGCGAGGTCGCGCGGCCGCTTCACAGAAGGGGTCGGAGCCAATCCGAATCTGGAAAAGATGCCCATGTATGGTTATGATTCCCTGCGGCGATCAATTAGAGCCAGGCCATTATAGGTGGCGGCTTCTAAAGATCGATACATATTGTCAGGAATTTCTAACTCTTAACGGTAGCCTTCATGAGCCTTACTCGCGAAAAAAACGGCGAAATCCTCGTCGTTTCCACTGCTGGCCAGATCAACAGCGCCAACGCTGCCGAACTGGAAAAAAGCCTGCTTGCATGGGTCGAGGAAGGCGAGCACAAGTGGGTGCTCGATATGTCGGGCGTCGAGTACATCTCAAGCGCTGGTCTGCGCGTCGTGCTGCTGTTGGCCAAGCGCCTCAAGCAGAACGGCGGGCATCTCGTGCTGTGCGGTCTGCAATCGCATGTGCACGAAGTTTTTGATATCAGCGGTTTTCTGTCGATTCTGGATGTCGCCGACACCCGCCAGGCGGCCCTGAGCCGTCACGCCTGAATCGGGGTTTACCGCAAGCGGTATCAGTCAGGCTCAGGCGCCGGGCCCGCCTGTTGCGTGCACAATCCGTTGGCGCAAGCTCTGCAATGAACCCGCTAAACGTTCCAGCGCCTGTTCTCGCAGGTTATCGAGCTGCTGGGCGTGTGCCAGCGTGATTTCCTCGAAGCTCAAGATGTCGCCGGGCATGGACTGGGCCAGTTGCGGCAGGTCGACCGACGCAAAATGGCCGATCTTGGGGTAGCCGCCTATCGATTGCCGGTCTGCCATCAGGACGATGGGTTGACCGTCCGGGGGGACCTGCATGCTGCCGAAAGTGGCGCCTTCCGATAGAAGCTGGGTGTTTTCCTTGAGGCAAAGTGCAGGGCCTTCGAGGCGGTAGCCCATGCGATCCGACTGATTGGCGATCCGGAATTCACTGTCGAACAGGGTTTGCAATGACTCATCGGTGAACAGCCCCGTGTGCGGCCCGCGCATGATGCGCAGCCGTGGGCGCGGGTTGTAGGCCAGGGTGGATGGCAGGTAGATGGCGGTCGTGGCCAGTTCTTCGGCCAGCGCCTGGGCTGCGCGGGCCTGCAGGGGCTGGTTCAGGGGTAGAACATCGCCTTTGCGCAGGGCGCGGCCATGGAACCCGCCCAGGCGGCCGCGCAGCCAGGTGCTCTGGCTGCCAAGGATATCGGGCAGGGCGATGCCGCCATGCCAGGCGATGTAGCTGCGCAGCCCGCTGCGGCGCGCCCCGAATGACAGCAGATCGCCTGTATTGACGACCAGCGGCCGCCCCATCGGCACCGCTTCATTGTTCACCCTGGGGCTGAGGTCGGCGCCTGTCAGCGCAATACAGGCTGGCGTGTCGAAGCGCAGAACAGGCCCCAAGAGCGTGATTTCCAATGTGGCCGTGTCTGGTTCGTTGCCCGCGATCAGGTTGGCCAGGCAGTGGGCACGCTGATCCATGGCGCCGCCGACAGGCACGCCCAGGTGCTGGTAACCGTGGCGGCCGCAATCCTGAAAGGTACTGGCCAGCCCGGGCCGAATGACGGTCACGCTCATGGCTGGTGCCAGTCCTGGAAAGTATGGGGAGTGATGGGCACGAAGCGCACACTGTCGCCGGGGGCGATCAGCGTGGCGGGTTCCTGCATGGGGTCGAACAGCCCTACGGGGCTGCGGCCGATGATGTGCCAGCCGCCTGGCGATTCGTTGGGGTAGACAATGGTTTGCCGGTTGGCGACGGCCACCGAGCCGGCAGGGATGGCAGTGCGGGGTGTGTCGCGACGGGCCAGGGCAAAACCAG
>JBAYOJ010000050.1:0-10800 GCA_041678385.1 Burkholderiaceae bacterium
AAGATCGCCAAAGAGCCCATTTCCATGGAAACTCCCATCGGCGACGATGATGATTCCCATCTGGGCGATTTCATCGAGGATACGGGTACGCTGTCGCCGGCTGAATCGGCTCTGCATGGCTCCATGCGCGACGTGGTGAAAGAGGTTCTTGATTCACTGACACCGCGCGAAGCCAAGGTGCTGCGTATGCGTTTCGGTATTGAAATGAGCACTGACCAGACACTCGAAGAAGTTGGCAAACAGTTCGACGTCACCCGTGAACGTATTCGCCAGATCGAGGCCAAGGCCTTGCGCAAGCTGCGCCATCCCAGCCGGGCCGACAAGCTCAAGAGCTTCCTCGAAGGCCAGTAAACAGGCGCTGGTCTCCATCGTTTCGTTCTACTGAAAAACCCCGGCAGCCGAAGCTGCCGGGGTTTTTCATTGTTCGTGCATCTGCCCCATCCGCTACACTGGCAGGGATTCCGCTATTCCAAGGACGTGCACAATGCCTGAAAACACAACAGGGGCTCCTGCTCATCGGCGCCGGCTGTCCATTGACCTGAATTGCGACATGGGCGAAAGTTTCGGGCCGTGGGTCATGGGTCAGGACAACGATATCCTGCCTTTTGTCAGTTCGGCGAATATTGCCTGCGGTTTTCATGCAGGCGACCCCGCAACCATGAGAAAAACGGTGGCTGCAGCCATGGGGTACGGTGTCGCCCTAGGGGCCCACCCGGGGCTGCCGGACCTCGCCGGTTTTGGCCGTCGAAATATAGACATCACCCCGCAGCAGGCCTATGACCTGATGGTGGTGCAGGTGGGGGCGCTGGCCGCCACTGCAGCCAGCCAGGGCGGGCGCCTGCATCATGTAAAGGCGCATGGTGCCCTTTACCATATGGCGGTGCGAGATTTGACGCTGGCGCGGGCGTTGGCACAGGCCGTGCATGATATTGATGCCTCGCTGGTTTTCTATGCGCTGGCTTCCAGCGATATGGCCAGGGTGGCATCTGAAGTCGGCTTGAAGGTGGCGCATGAAGTGTTCGCCGACCGCAGCTATCAGCCCGATGGCAGCCTGACGCCACGTACTCGCCCTGACGCCATGATTGACGATCTTCAGGTGTCCATCCGCCAGGTTCTGCGCATGGTTACCGAAGGGCGGGTGACTGCAGTAGACGGCTCTGATATCGAAGTCAGGGCCGATACGCTGTGCATTCATGGTGACCAGCCGGGTGCAGTTGTTTTCGCTCGTGGTATCCGTGCGGCGCTTGAAGAAGCCGGTATCGAGGTCGGCCGCAGTTTACCGGCGTCTGCGCCATAATTGGCACGTTGGCCTTAGCGCTTGTGCAGTTTCAAGACATGCACCAGCAAGCCCAATACCAGCCCCCAGAAAGCGCTGCCGATACCGAAAAGACTCAGGCCTGACGCCGTACACAAAAAAGTGACGATGGCGGCGTCGCGGCCATATTCGTCGGCCAATGCACCGGACAAACTACTGGCAATCGTGCCCAATAGCGCAAGGCCGGCAATGGCCGCAACCAGTTCCACAGGAAAGGCGGTAAACAGGCTGACTACGGTGGCACCGAAAATACCGGTGATCAGGTAGAACACCCCGGCCCATACCGCTGCCATGTATCGGCGGCCTGGGTCAGGGTCTGCATCCCGGCTCATGCAGATGGCAGCGGTGATGGCGGCCAGATTGAACGAGAAACCACCAAAAGGGCCTAGCACCAACCCTGTGAAGCCTGTCCAGCCAATCAGCGGGCTGGCCGGTGTTGAATAGCCATTGGCACGCAATACGGCCAAACCAGGCACATTCTGTGAGGTCATGGTCACAATAAACAGCGGTACCGCTACGCCGATGAACGCTTGCCATGAAAACTGTGGCGCCATGAACACTGGCATGGCGGGTGCCCAATTCAAGGTTTCCAGGCGCAGCAGGCCCATGAGCGCTGCGCATGCGATGCCGGCCACCAGCGCTATAGGGACTGTGTAGCGTGGCGTTATCAGCTGAGCTGCCAGCCATGCGGCCAGCATGACCGCAATCAGCAGCGGTTGCGTCTGCATGGAAACAAAGGCGTCCATGCCGAAGCGCACCAGGATGCCTGCCAGCATGGCAGAAGCCAGGTGGCGCGGTACGATGCTCATCAGCCTTTGGAACCCGCCGCTCGCCCCCGCCAGCGTGATCAAGAAGGAAGCGGCCAGAAAGACGCCAATTGACTGGGCCATGTTTAGGCCGCCCAAGCCCGTTACCAGCAGGGCGGCGCCTGGTGTCGACCATGCGGTCAGAATCGGGGTACGAAAGTACAGGGACAGGCCGATGCAGCTGGCGCCCATCCCGATCCCAAGCGCCCACATCCATGAGGCAAGCTCGGCCGCTGTCGCACCGGCGGCGGTGGCGGCCTGAAAGATAATGGCGACCGAACTCGAGTAGCCCACCAGCACGGCGACAAAACCGGCAGCCACATGGGGAAGGGCAAAAATGGCTGAGTTCAATTGCGTTGTTCGTAACGCCAGCGCCAGGGTGCCTGGGGGTTCTTGCCGCCCCACAGGCCGCGCTTGGCTTCGCGCGCGTCTTTTTGCAAGCGATACAGGCTTTGATCGGTCACATAGCGTTGGTATGGCCAGGCCGAGCCTGAAGACACCATTTCTTCGTTGATGCTTTTATTATTGCAGTAGACGTCCCCCAGCACCCGGCCGTACTGGTCTCGCCCCCGGGTGCGGATGGTGGCAATACTGCCTCGGCTGCACAGTTTTCGCAGGTGGTCCCGGGCTTGAATGCCGTGTGCCTGCTCAAGCTCTGGCGCATCGATCTGGCGCATGCGTATGGCTGTCGTGCCACGTTCACCCCGGCATTGCACGCGCATGCTGTCACCGTCATGGACTGAGCGCACCGTACAGCGGATCTCGGTTTCTGCCTGAACGGCAGGGCTGGAAAAGAGGCCGGCGGCGGCCAGCGCCAGCGAGAGAAGAATCTGAACCACGGCTTGTCCTTGTAAATCAGCCCAGGTAAATCTTAACCGCGTACACGTATGTACTTGAATGTTCCCGAGGCGCTTGCCAATAAGGTTTCGCCATCCATCCAGACCTCGGAGCGTGCAAAGAATACGGTCCGCCCGCGTTTTTCGGGCCGGCCCGTTGCAATCATCCAGGTCCCATCCACGCTATCCAGGAATTGGGTGGTCAACGAGAGCGTCACCGAATGGATGCGGGGTTCGCCTTCAGGCGCGTAGCATCCGCTGTATCCGGCCACAGCATCCAGCAGCGAGCACAATACGCCGCCATGCACGCGTCCCGAGCGATTCGTCACGTTGGGCTGTAGGCGCAAGCGCATTTCCACGTAGTCTTCGCGCCAGTCGGTGAGTTGCACCCCCAGCCAGTCGAGATAAGGGTTCTCAGTGGGCCGCGAGGTTTTTGTTGCGAGAGTCGTGGAAATGCTTTCAGGAACCTGCATAATAATATCGTTCATTGAGTTCATAGGTTCAGCGCAAGGGGCGCAGACGTGTGATCAGCTCTGTGGCCGGCACCGGTCGGCCGGTGAAGTAGCCCTGGATCTGATCACAGCCACGCGCGCTCAGATAACGGTATTCGTCGGCAGTTTCCACACCTTCGGCAACCACCGTCAAGCCTAAAGTATGGGCCAACGAGATGATAGCCTGCACAATGCCGGCATTGTCGCGATCCGTGGTGATGTTGCTGATGAAGGACCGGTCGATCTTCAAAGTGTCGACGGCAAAGCGTTTCAGATGACTGAGGCTGGAATAGCCGGTCCCGAAGTCGTCTATCGAGCTGCGCACCCCCAGGGCACGCAGGCGCTTGAGCGTGGCGATGGATTGATCGGCGTCGCTCATCAGGGCGCTTTCCGTGATTTCCAGCTCAAGGTATTGTGGAGGCAGGCCGGTTTCGGCCAGGACATCAGTGAGTTTATTGACCAGGTCGGCACGTTCTAGCTGAATGGCTGAAATATTCACGGATACGGGTAACGGGTGATAGCCGGCAGCCTGCCAGGCGCTATTGGCCAGGCAGGCCTGCCGTAGTACCCAGTCGCCAATGGGGACGATCAAACCGGTTTCTTCGGCAAGCGAAATGAAATCACCTGGCGGGATCATCCCGCCGTCAGCGGTACGCCACCGCAGCAGGGCTTCGACCCCGACGACCCTGCCGGTGAGCACTTCGATCTTGGGTTGATAGTGCAGCAGAAATTCGTTGTTTGCCAGGGCATTGCGCAAGCGGTTGATCCAGTCCAGCCGGCCAGTACCGTCGCGGCTCAGGTTGGCTGTAAAGTAACGATAATTATTGCGGCCCAGGGCTTTGGCGCGGAACATGGCGGCGTCGGCATGGCGCAGCAGGGTATCGGCATCGTGGGCATCGGACGGCGCGACACTGATGCCGATGCTGCAGGTCACTTGTACGTCGATGCCATTGATATGCCAGGGCTGGGCAACACTGGTCAGAATACGCTGAGCGGTAAACGACGCATCTTCGTGCGACGCCAGGTCGTCCAGCAGCAGGATGAATTCGTCGCCCCCCTGGCGGGCCACGCTGTCGCATTCCCGCAGGCAAGAGCAAAGCCGGCTTGCGACAATGCGCAGGTATTGGTCGCCGATCTGGTGGCCCAGGCTGTCGTTGACGTACTTGAACTGGTCCACATCCACATAGAGAACGGCCACGTAGCGGTTGGGTGGCCGGGCTTCCAGGGCGGCTTCCAGCCGTTTGGAAAGGGCGTTGCGGTTAAGCAGGCCGGTGAGGCTGTCGTGAGTAGCTTGAAACTGTGCAACGGCTTCCTGAAGCTTGCGCTTGCTGATATCTTCGACCGTACCTTCGAAGAAGCGCAATTCGCCGTTGGCATTTTTTACCGCCCGCGCGTTTTCGGAAATCCAGATGACGGAACGGTCGCGGCGGTAGACCTGGGATTCAAAATTAAGCACCATCCCGTCCCTTTCCATGATCTCAAGAAAGTAGGCCCGGCGCTGGGGGTCGACATAGAGTTCTGTGTCGATGCTGTTCACGCTATGGATCAGTTCATCTGGGCTTTCATAGCCGTACATATGGGCCAAGGCGGGGTTGGCAGTAACGAAGCGATTGTCGGGCGTGGACTGGAAGATCCCTTCGATCACATTGTCGAAGATGCTGCGGTAGCGCCTTTCGGCTTCCTTGTAGGTGGCTTCGGCCTGTTTCTGAGCGGTGGCGTCCTGAATGTGACCCGCTACCAGCTGCATGCTTGCATCGTCAGATACGAGTGCGGCCCCCCGTTCCGATACCCAGCGGATGCTGCCGTTGCGGTGCAGGATGCGGTATTCGGCGGCATAGCGGCGGCCCTGATGCAAGGCCAGCATGACTTCGTCGCGTACGGCTTCACGGTCTTCGGGGTGGATGATTTCTTCGAATGACGTGAGATTGTTCCGCAGTAATTCGCCGGGATGATAGCCGGTGAGGTCGAGGCTACCGTTGCTCACGTATTCCATGGTCCAGTGCCGGTCGACGCGTGCACAGTAAACCAAGCCTGGCAGGGCCTGAATCAAGGTTGCCGGTGAGCAGATCAGTTCAGCGCGATCTGTTGGGTCCATAGCGTTTGGTTTTGGCGGTTGGCAGGCTTAAGCGCCTAGTTTAACCGGGCTTGGACGTCTTTCGCGGTGATGATTCTATAGGAGAGTGTTTTGGAAGGTTTATCGCTTCTAGGGGCTGGAAATATCGGGTATTTATGCGGTAGTCACTCGGCGTCGACCATTTCGCAGTGGGCGTTACAGCCCGTAAAACCAAGCGCTTCGCGTGCTGCCGCGTGCACTTCGCGATAAGGCCCGGCGAACGCCGACCGCCGGAACCCAATCAGCATGGAAATGACTTTGGTGAACAGGTCGTGGTCTACGGTGTGTAGCAGGCCACCTATAGGGCCGTCCCCGTCCAGGTCTGCTACAACCTGGCGGATTACAGCAGCTCCCGGGGCATCGGGATGTTCCAGTGCCCAATCACATAGGGCTTTCAGTTTTTCCGTATAGAGTTGCATGTTGCCAATCACCTGGAAAGGTGTTTCTAATTACGACTATATAAATCAGGATGATATATGAAATTGCCCACATTGTGAGCATCCCTTGCGGTTATTTACAATGCTTGTCATTTGGTCCACCTTCTAGGAAGATCGCGCAAGGCAAGATGTGCCGGGGTGTCGGGCGCGGGCCGGCACGCTGAGCCGTTTGTGGTGCCTATAAGGGTTAAACATCTTGTAATCAAACGGCCTCCGGTCGACTGGTGTTTCGCTGTTGACTGGCCGATACTGAAGAAACCGGCAGAGATGCCACTGAACTGGAGGATCCGGCATGGCGACAGCTAGCGATAAAGCCAAAGACGTTATCGAAGAAGTTGCGGATAAAACCGATAAGGCGATCAGCACCGCTGCCAGCAAGGCGTCGAGTGCGACACGTCGCACCCGGGACGCTGCTCACCAAGCGGTGGACGACAGTACGGATGTTCTTGAAGGGGCGTTGATCTGCGCCAAGGATATGGTACGTGCCAACCCCATTGCCAGCGTAGCCGTCGTTGCGGCTATCGCCTATCTTTGGGGCCGCATGCGATAAACCGTGGCCTTAAGTTGACAATAACGAAATAACGCGCTACTATTCTTTCTTTGGCTTTGGCCACACAAAACACTTGGGTTTTGCCATAGGGCAGGGTCCATAAACAGTCAGACGCGGGGTGGAGCAGTCTGGCAGCTCGTCGGGCTCATAACCCGAAGGTCACAGGTTCAAATCCTGTCCCCGCAACCAGTTATCGGCCGAACCTTGTGTTCGGCCGAATCTGTTTTGGCCCGCGGCAAATCATGCCATCTCCTCCGGGTCTTCAGCATAGCTATTCAGCATCTTCTGCAGTGCGGAGAGGGCGCCGTTCTTGCGCCCTGAGGCTCAATCGTGTGGGTCAGGTAAGGCGCACCGCTTCTGTGTGCTCAACGGCCCTACCCGTATCTTCCGTCCACTGGAATTGCAGCTCTCCTTCCCGCGTTGGCGTAACATCGAACTTCAGGTAAGGGTTGGCCGCCAACGAGCGGAAAAACCTTGCGCTGACCAGCGGGCGCCCGTCCAGACTGGCTTCGAACTGATCAATAATGCGCATCGATGGCGTGTTGCCGCTGGCGTCTTGTGCAAGCCCGGTGGTCATGGGATGAGAAATCATGGTCAGCACTTCTGCCGGGGTGCCCGCCTTCCAGTTTCTTGGTATACGCACGCGGGCGTTCATCTCGTTGGATGGGTCAGACTGGGCTGGGGCAATACAGCCACTCGTCGTAACGCGTACTGCCCGTTCGGCGACATGGATATTCCCCTGGTCTGTATGAGCCACGGCGACTACTGTCTGGGACTCGCTCAGGCGGATGCGGGTCGCCAGGTTCACTTTGTCGATTTCCGGGCCGAACTCAAATACCGCGACTTGCGGCGTCGGGTTGCCGGGGGCAAAGATTTCGAGTTTCTTGATACGGTCGCCGCCTTTCAGTGCATCGGAATTGACAGTCAGCGGGACAGACGAACCGTCTTCCGCCACCAGAGGAAGGGTCAGTTCCAGACCCCCCTCAGAGACGGGGATGTCACCCACACTATCGATGATGGCTGGGGATTGCCGCCACACCTGCGCACGCACGAACGAAGGCAACAGCAAAGAGGCCGTGCCGAACCCCGCCAATCGCAGCAGCTTGCGTCGCGCGGTGAAAGAAGAGGCTTCGAAATGAATGGGGGGAAATTTCATGGCATCCAATGCGCACATTCTCTGCGCGTAGTCTTCAGGTATCCTGCAATTTTAAGCGGCTTCCGGAGCGCTTTGCAGGGCAGGGCGCTTCCACGCCAGGCGAGCACCGGCCACGATGGACGATGCCACCATCAGAGAACTCCACGACAAGGTGGACAAACCCGTCAGGCCCTGCCCGATTGAGCAACCGAACGCCAACGCACCCCCTGTTCCCATCAGAATCCCGCCAGCCATATAACGCAACATTTGCCGGGGTGATTCGAAACCTTCCAGACGGCCTTGACGGCGTAGCAGGGCTGACAGAAAAGCCCCGCCAATCACACCGGCCACGACGGCAATACCGAATCGCAGGCTCATCCCGGTGGCAATCATGGTGTATTGAATGGTGTCGCCTATGGGTGCAACAAAGGTGAGCGACATGACCGGGACAGGGTCAAAATCATCGGCCCCCAGCGTACCGGTAATGAACCAGCCGGCGACGACCAGCAGACCGACGACCACACCGCCGGCCAGATCAATGCTGCGCCGTTTAGACCTGCGCGGACGCAGGGCGAACAGCAGCAGTGCAGCCGCTGCTACACACGCCACCACGATTCTGGGCCAGCCATCGGGA
This sequence comes from Burkholderiaceae bacterium, assembly GCA_041678385.1. Lineage (GTDB taxonomy): Bacteria > Pseudomonadota > Gammaproteobacteria > Burkholderiales > Burkholderiaceae_B > Yanghanlia. Next base: position 8,318 of record JBAYOJ010000050.1, read on the forward strand.
ACGGTAAGCAGCGGGGGGCTGAACGCCGTCTGTTCGGACAAGGCAACCCGCAATGGCCCAAGAATACCCGTGAGTGTCATATAGGCGGCGATGCCCAGACAGAGCAGCACGACGAGCGAGCGCAGATTGCCCTGGCCCAGCAACACCAGTGCGCGGGCACCGCAGCCATTGGCCATGGCCATGCCATAACCGAACATCAGGCCACCCACCGGCATCAGCAGCCAGGAGTAGGTGGGCATCAGGTATAGCGACTTACCGAGGTCCACCCACCCTGCGGAAACCAGCACTTGCGTGCCGAGCAGAGCGATGGCAAGCGCCATGGCGAATGCATGGAGCTTGTAGCCGTCATGACCTGACCAGTATTCCTTCAGGCCGCGTTGCAGGCAAAAGCCCGTGATCTGGCCGCTGGCACCGAATACCAACCCGCTGGCCAGCCCCATCCAAAGCACGAGCTCAAGGTGTGACATGGTTGTTTCAGGCCTGCGTGCCCCAGGTATCGAGCGCAATTGCCTTGTACCAGGATTCGCCGTATTCGGCTTCTAGTTTGCGGAACCCATCATCCGCGTCTGCCGGACTGACGCCACCCGATGCCTCGGCCAGCTTGCCTTCCTTCAGTAGGTAAGTATGTGCCACGGAAATGCCGTAATCAGGTGCGATGAGGCTGTAGCAGGTGTTGGCAAAAGCGGGTTCAGCGTTGGGCTTGGCTGCCAGCGCATTCACAATCGCTGCAGCCGCGACCTTGGCCTGAGCATTGGCCGAGAAGCCGGATTTGGGCATGGGAGCCGCAACGGTGGCGTCGCCCACGACGTAGACATCGGCAACCCGTTCCGATTCGAAGGTTTGATGCTTGACCGGCACCCAGCCGCTTTCGTTGGTGACGCCTGCTTTTTCGGCAATGACACCCGCTTTCTGTGGGGGGATGACGTTGAGGACATCTGCCTTGTGGATTTCACCGAACTCGCTTTCGACGGAAAGATTGGCCGCGTCCACACGCACCACTTTGCCGTCCTTGGACATGGGAACCCATTCTATGAGATCGCCGTAAAAACGATCCCAGCCTGCCTGAAAGAGCCCCTGCTTGGAAAAGGCGTCTTTGGAATCAAGCACCAAAATCTTGGATTTGGGCTTGTTCTGCTTCAGATAGTGCGCCACCATGCTGACCCGTTCGTAAGGCCCAGGCGGGCAGCGGAATGGGTTTGCCGGTGCAACCATGACGAAGGTGCCGCCATCGCGCATGGACTCAAGCTGCTTCTTGAGCAGTACGGACTGGTCTCCCGCTTTCCAGGCGTGGGGCGCACGCTCTGCTGCGGCTTCATCGTAGCCTTCCAGTGCATTCCAGCGGAAATCAATACCTGGGGACAGCAGCAGTTTGTCGTAGGCCAGGGTGTCGCCACCGGCCAGACTGACCGTTTTGCCGCGGGTATTGATATCTGACGCGTAGTCATGCACCACTTTGACACCCATGGCGCGAAGCTCATCATACCCATGGCCTTGTTGTTCGAAGGTGCGCAGGCCGCCGAAATACAGGTTCGTGAAGGGGCAGGTGTAATAGGTTTTGGCTGGCTCGACCAGAGTGACGTCTATGGCCGGGTTACGCCGCTTGATGTACTTGGCAGCGGTTGCCCCGCCGAACCCACCACCGATTACAACGACCTTGCCACCCGCAGCGCGGGCGTAGGAGGGAGCCATCATCAGGACAGCGCCGGCAGCGCTTGCCTTGCCTAGAGTCGCCAGCCAATGGCGACGGGAAAAATTGCTGGGCTGACTCATTGTTTGCTGGCCTCTTGACGGGGTTGTGACAGTGCGATCTGCGAGAAATGGCGGGCCAGTGCGGCTATCTGTTCATCGCTCAGGCCCTTGGTCAAGCGACCCATGACAGTCGTACCGGCAGGCGGAGTGTCTGACTTGAAGGCTTGCAGTTGCTTATTGAGAATGCTCTCGGGGCGCCCCGCGATCGAGGGGATGCTGCCAGGCGACCGGCCATCAGTCCCGTGGCAGTTGGCACAGGCTGCAGCCAAGACGGTTACATCAAAAACCAATTGTTCCGCCGCGGCGGGAGCAAGCCCTGGCCCGGCCAGCGCCGACAGCAAGGCGCCGTAGCCTATTACTCTGGTAGCTGTACGCATAAGTTCCGTTCTTTATCATCGCTTCGAAGTAACGCATGGTAACGACGCCCTTCTATGAAAGGAACGATCTTTTGGCTTGTAACTTATAACTGACAGTTATTTATGCTTGATAGGACTGATGGCGATAACAAAGGGGCGGACATTCTTGGATGATTCCATGCCATCGCACAAACCAAAGAAAAACTCCGGCCTGGTTGGCCGGAGTTCTTTGTCCTGCGCCCTAGGGACCCTCTGATCAAGTCGAGCGGAAAGCGGGCGCTGTGGATCGGCGTGAGATGCGAGGCGCAAAGCGCAGTGATAGCCGTAGCTATCGCGAGCATTTGCAACGAAGCAGATCGCCCGATTCCACAGATGCGC
>JBAYOJ010000051.1:0-10710 GCA_041678385.1 Burkholderiaceae bacterium
GATCAGTGTCGTCGGCCAGGCCCACTCGCCATGGCCGCATTCTGTGCAGTTGATTCAAGCCGCGAACCTCACCCATGTTGATCAGGGCGTGCTCCAACCCCGCATCGCGCAGAAGCTCCGTCACACGGTCGGTGATGTAGCCTTGAGCGATGCCGTTGAGCGTGAGAGCCATGCCTGGAATCGCCAACCGCACATCCCGACCGTGTATTTCTATGGCGCGGTAGTCTACGCGCTGCAAGGTTTGCCTCAATTGGTCTTGATCCGGAAGACTGCCGTTTATGCGTATGGCATTGGCATAGAGTGACCACAAGGCTTGGACGCTGGGGTCGAAGGCGCCGCCGGTAAGGCGGCTATAGCTTTGGGACTCTTGGAGCAGGCGCAGCAGGTCGCCAGGGGCATTATCGAGATGGCCTTGGTGATTCAATCGAGCGAGAGCGCTGTCCTGCAGATACAGGCTGAAGATGTTTTCCAGCCGCTGGGTTTCGGTTAGGGCACGGTGTATGAGTTCTTGCGCCCATGCAGGGTCCGGGTGATGGATTTGCAGTTGTGCGTCAGCGCCCAGTGCGATGCCGTGCCAGGTGGTGGGGGTAGGTATAACTGAAGCGCTTGCCTGCCGAATGGCGCGTGGGGATAGTGCGAGCAGGCTGGTCGCAGCGATGATGCCGATGAAACGGCGGCGGGGGATAACTGGATGGTTCATTGCGCGGCTCCGACAGGGGGGCGTGCATCCGGCGGCAGCTCGGGCAGCGTGTCGCCGGCCCCGAATATGTAATCTTGAGGGACGTCGCGGAAAGCGACGATTTCACCGCCGTAAGTCTGTTGGTAGGGGCGGGCCGCGTCCGCGTCGCTGAACGGCAAGGCGTCGTATATGCCCATACCGCCTATGTACTGGCTTTTAATCAGATACCAGGCGGTATGAGCATTGATCCAGGCGTCGGCCGGGAAACTGTGATCAGGCCGGATGCGAGCCATGTCCTGTACGTAAGTGGCTGCGATGGCCCGCGGCTCTTCGGGCAGATGGGTGTAGGCGAAGACTTCGCGTATGGTGGTGAACCAGACCGGTGCTTCGTGATCACGCAGCAGGATCTGGCCTTTGGGCCCTTTGTGTTCGAACAGGAACATGCCGCAATAATGCCCTGTAGCGTCTTCGGGTACAGCCGTTACGGGCGGCGGCGGTGGGTGGCTGCTGCCCGTTTCGCCGCCGCAGCCAGCGATGGTCAGGCCAAGACACACCCAGGCGCCCGCCAGCAGGAAACGCTTCATAAAGACCTCCGTCGGAATGCGGCGGCGGCCAGGGTAAAGGGCGCGACGATCCAGAGCAGCTGGACGCCAAAAAGCATGGATACGGGCATGCGCGTCTGTTCGCTCAGGCCGGCCATACCGGCAAACATGGACACGTTTTCGTATCCGGTCAGGTTGAGCAGACGGTAGACGTCGGTAGGGTTGAACAGCAGCACGATGTTAAGAACACTAGCGGTGATAATGTGCCCCTGGTCTGCGACCAGAATACCGAGCAGGGCCATATCGTAGATGACGACCAGGAAGAGCCAGACCCCAATGGCAATGCCTGCGGCCGTGGCGCGTTCCTGGACCAGTGCGCTGATCAGATAGCCCATGGATAGAAAGCTAGCACCCAGCAGAATGCTGGCGGCGATGAGAAAGATAAATGGCATCCAGGCGCTGATATCGATGCCCCCATGGGCTATCTGCAGTGTGACGCCAGCCAGGCCATAACCAAGTGTGGTGGCCAAGGCAAGAATGACCAGATGGCCGAAGAACTTTCCTACGACGACCTGCCAGCGAGCTACAGGGTAGCTGAGTAGCAGCGCCATGGTGCCCCGTTCGACCTCGCCGACGATGGCATCGTAAGAGAGCAGCATGGCAATGAGAGGCACCAGAAAGATCGAGAGGCTGGAAAGACTGACCACGGTAACGGTCAAAGGGTCGACTTTGACGGTGCCGGTAGGCGCGCTGCCCAGAAAACCCAGTGAGAGCGCCAGCGCAGCGAGCAGCAGGGTGACGGCCAGCACCCAGCGATTACGCAGACCGTCGCGGATTTCCTTGCCGACGATAATCAGGATGGGATGCATGTTCAGTTGTCCTCCCGGCGCAGGAAGTGCGCATACATTTCGTCCAGGCCCGGCGTTTCGAGTTCGATATCCGTCAGGCCGGGCATGGACAGCGCTTCTTGCAGGCGGCTGATTTTGTCGGCTTCGGCACAGCTGCGTTCAAGGCGATGCGGCCCGGCGCGCTGCCATCCTGCGGGTGTGTCGATGATTTCATCCTGCAAGGTCAGGCGCACGCGGACCGGCAGGTCGGCGTGGCGTCGCAGATCGGACAGCGTACCGTCGGCGATCTTCCGGCCGCGTTGCATGACGATGACCCGATCCGCCTGGCGTTCCAGCTCGGCCAGGGCGTGGGTGCTCAACAGGATGGCGGCGCCAGCATTGCGCAGTTCGCCAACGATTTCATAGAAGAGCAGACGTGAGGCAGGGTCCAGGCCGGTTGTGGGTTCGTCGAGCAGCAGAATGCGGGGTTTGCCCAACAGTGCCTGAGCCAGGGCCAGCCGCTGGCGCATGCCTTTGCTGTAGCCGCCTACCCGGCGCCTGGCAGCCTGAGCGATGCCGACACGGGCCAGCAGTTCAGCATTGCCTGCTGTTGACAGGCCCTTGAGCCGGGCGTAAAAGGCCAGGGTTTCCTGGCCAGTAAGCGAGGGATGAAGGGCAACGGTTTCGGGTAGATAGCCAATATGGCGACGTATGGCAGCCGCGGCACGGCTGCCGGTATCGTGACCGAATACGCTGACGCGGCCTGACTCGGCGCGTGTGAGGCCCAGGATCAATTTGATGAGCGTGCTTTTCCCGGCGCCGTTGTGGCCGGCCAGTACCGTACATTCACCTGGGTTCAGCGCAAAACTGATCGTGTCGACTGCTGCTTGGCCACTGTATAACTTGGTGACCTTGGTCAGGAGTACGGGGGCGGCAACCGCCCGGGCTGTTTCGTTTTGCGGGAAGAGGGCCACGCCGCGGACGGGGCGGCCCGCCTGCGTCGTGCCGGCTTGGTCAGCAAGCGGGGTGGTCGGGCTGCGCAGGGCGCTGGTGGATGCGCTTGAACTCATTTGATGGCCTCGGATTTACTGAGGGTGGGCGTGTCGGGCACTGCCATCAACGGGGCACTGTCTATGACGCCGCCCGGCAGGATCGCGGGGAACTGGGTTTGTGCCCAACGCACGATGGAAACGGCGGGGCTATTGAGCAGCAGGCGAGCCGAAGGGGCGCGCCAGATCACCTGATCGATGATGCCATTGGGCCGGTAGGCGGTGTCGCCAATGCCGACGCCGTTCAGGTCAAAAGCGCTGAGGTCGCTCCAGTAGTTGCCTAGACCGTCTACGGACCATTCAAGAAAGCGGGTACCCACGTACTTGACCTGATTCTGGTTGTTGATGAAGGCATTGCCGGTGATGGCGTTGCCTTCTGAACCGGCGGTGTAATGCACGCCGATCTCGCAGTTCCTGAAGACGTTGTCCATCATGCGGTTGAAGTTGGCGTTGTAAATGAAGACGCATTTTTCACCGCCATCGAGAACGTTGCCTACGATAGCGGACTGCTGGGTGCCGTTGAGCATCAGGCCCTGGCTGGTGCTACCCAGGCCGATGTTGTCCCGGGCGATGAGAGAGCGTGAGAACATCAGCGCGTAGGCGATTTCATTGCCTTCCGACACGTTGTCGCTGACCACGCTGTCATTGGTATACATATAGTGCACTGCATAACGCACGCGGCTGAAGTGGTTGCCGCTGAACACGTTCTGCTTGCTGGCATTGGAGAAAATTCCATCACGGCCCTCTGATATGGTGTTATCAATGATTCTGGAACCTGGGGAATTCCAGATCGTGACGCCATTGCCGCGTTCATTGGTGCGCAGGCCGGTATTGCCGACGATGCGGTTGTCACGCACCTGGGCATCATGGGGGCCCCATACGTAGACGCCAACAGAGTTATCAAGGATGTCGTTTTCGGCGATAAGCGCCCGGTGGGCGCCCCTGTCAAGAAACACACCGGCGTCCATGTCGGGCAGGCTCAGGCCGGAGTTGCTGACCGTCAGATGACGTAGCGTCACGTCTGCTGCCTGAACCCATATGCTGCGGCCCTTGCGTTCGCCGATGATATGGGCGCTGCGGTCTTCCGGCCCCTGCACGACCAGGGGCTTGTCGATGATGACGTTGCCAGGATATGCGCCGGACGCGAGCTGCAGCGTATCGCCGGGCAGAGCCGCTGCAACGGCAGCCTGCAAGTCGGCGCCGGCCTGCACCTGGATGATGGCGGCGCGCGCCGTCCCGAACATGGCCGTAACGGCCATCACCAAGGCGGCCAGGACCAGCGAGGATGGGAAACGGTAGCGCGCCATGTTGTCAGGCCTTTGCCTTGGGCTTGACGTACATCTGGCCGGACATTTCCATGTGCAGGGCATGGCAGAACCATTGGCAGTAATACCAGTGCACCCCCGGACGTGCGGCAATGAAAGTGACGGAGGATGTCTGTTGCGGCGAGACTTCCATGGCGATGCCATAGCCAGAAAGCGTGAAGCCATGCGACAGGTCTTCTATCATTTCCATATTGGTGACCACGACTGTGATTTCGTCGCCTTCGTTGACCTCGAAGTTGGGCACGCTGAAAACGGGGGCAATGGCCGTCATGTAGACGCGTACCTTATTGCCGTCGCGAATCACCTGTGACGCCCCTTCCAGAGAAACGCCGTCCTTTTCTGCCAGCTTGCGGGCATCATCCCACCATGCATCGTCGCGCGGCCATCGATTGAGCGGGCGAACCTTGCTGCGGTGAACCAGCAGCATATCGTGAGGTTCGGCAAAGCTGGGGCCATCGTGTACGAGCTTCATTTCGTCACCCGAGATATCGATCAGCTGGTCGTTTTCGGGCTTGAGTGGGCCGACATTCAGGAAGCGATCTTTCGAAAACTTGTTCAGTGATACCAGCCACTTGCCATCGGCTTCCTTGGTTTCGCCCATGGTGCTGTGGTTATGACCGGGCTGATAATGGACATCAATCTTCTGAATGATGGGGTCGACGTTCTCGCCCGCATAGGCCTGCTTGGCTTTATCGATATTCCATTTGACCATCTGGCTGTCGATGAACAGCGTTGTGTAAGCATTGCCCCGGCCATCAAACGCGGTATGCAGCGGCCCGAGACCAAGCTGTGGTTCGGCTACGACCGTGTCGCGTTCCTTGATCTTGTCGTCGAAAAGGTCATCAAGCTTGCGCACGTCGATGACGGTGACAGTGGGTGAGAGCTTGCCGTTGAAGACGACATGGATGCCGTCGGGGGCCGCATTGCAGCCGTGCGGTGAGTTCGGTACAGGAATGTAACGCGTGTATTTGGAGCCGCGGCGACCGTCGATCACCGGTACCCCGTTCATTTCCTTGTAATCACCACTCTTGACGGCTTCTTCGATGCGCTTGATGTTGAATACGACGGCCCAATCCTGTTCGTGGGCGGACATTTCCCCGACATCCAGGCCTTTTTCGGAGTTGTAGCAAGTGGAGAAGACGTATTTTCCCTGGTAGTCGGCGTCGCAGTTGTCCAGGTTGCCGTCCACCATGACTTGCCAGGCGATCTTCATGGTGTCGCCGTCGATGGCGGTGAAGATGGCCCAGAAGTTTTCTTTGGGGTTATCCATGACCGTGCCGTCGTTGGGCAGGGGCACGATATGTTCGCCATTGCAGAAGACGTAGCCGGTGCGCGGATAGCGCTGCGGGCGCAACCCATGGATGCCATCGGCATTGGGGATTTCGATGATCTTGTCCGTCTTCATTACATCGCAGCGTATGCGTGCTACACGCGTGTTGGCCTTGTCATTCACGAAGATATAACGACCGTCATAGGTGCCATCGGTGAACGACATGTGCGGGTGATGCAGGTCGCCGTTGGGCAGGACGCCGCCTATGGTTTCAACAAAGGCGCGAGTGGCCGGGGTCAGGCCTTCAAGCATGATCTTGCGGCTTTCATTGGTGATGCCCCAGCCCGTGGCGCTGCAGATGTTGAACACGGGAATGCGCATGAGTTCGCGCATGGAGGGCACCCCCATGACCCGCACTTCGCCAGACTGGCCGCCTGAATTGAAGGCATAGTATTCGTCGAGATCACCTGGCTCGACATGCACATTCTGGCCACCTTTCCTGCTGGTGGCCGCATTGACAGCCGAGAGCTGAGTGGCGCCGACGGCGACGGCGCCGCCCAGTGCCGCTGTTCCGAGGAAGGTGCGCCGGCTAAGGCCGGAACGGTCGGTTTTCTGATGTGACATGGTGTGCTCCCTAAAAGAGTTTTTCGTATTCACGGCCTGGGTAAATGGGCCGCGAAAGGGGTGCATCAAAGGTTGATGAAAAAGGTCAAAGAAATCAGTTCCGGTTTCATGCCTGCTTGCAGGGTTGTAGGGATAGCGGTGTGCTTTGAGTCAGGCTTCGCGTGGACGCACTTTCGGGCTGCGTTCAATAACGGTCGTTTCAAGGTTGGCAGGAACCGGTTCTTTGCGTCGGCGCTTGGCGTTCTTCTGGATCAGATGCGGGCATTTCTGTTCGTGGTGGTAAAGCATCTGGCAGTTCAGACACTGGATGCATTCGTTCGGGTTGATATCGCCTTCGGGCGCGATGGCCTGTACCGGGCATTCCACCGCGCAGCGCTGGCAGGGGTTTCCACAGGTACGGTAGCGACGCAACCAATCGAAGATGCGCAGACGCGCGGGAATGGCTAGCGCCGCCCCGAGAGGGCATAGATAGCGGCAATAAAAGCGTTCTATGAACAGGCCGGCGATCACCAGGAGTACGGCAAAGATGACGAAAGGCCAGTCGCGGACGAATTTCAAGATGATGGCCGTCTTGAAAGGCTCGACTTCAGCAAGCTTTTCGGCCAGTGCCATGTCATAGAACAGCACCCCGAACAACAGCAGGAAGATCACGTATTTCAATGAGGCCAACCGGGTGCTGACACCATAGGAAATCTTGAGTTGCGGTATATGAAGCACTCGCGCCAGTTTGTTGGTGAGTTCCTGCAGTGCGCCGAAGGGACAGAGCCACCCGCAAAATGCACCCCGGTTCCAGAACACCAGGGAAATGGCGGTGGCGACCCAAAGTATGAAGACGATGGGGTCCATCAGAAAATATTCCCAGCGGAAATCGGTCGTCACCGCTGACGTGAAGGTGAGCACGTTCACCACCGATAACTGGGCTGAGGCATACCAGCCCAGCCAGAACAGGGTGAAGGTCAGATAGGCAATGCGGAACCGTTTGTAGAAGGTTTCGTGCCGGGCCAGCGTATCCTGGAAGAAGAAGACCCCCACCAGAAGCAGCAATGCCGCGGTCAGGATGGCTATCTGGCCAGTTTTGGCGGCCCATATCTGCTTCCATAAGGCCGGGGACGCGGCAATTTCGGCCTGAATGGCGGCCCGTCTGTCAGCTTCATCATCGCTGCCGGCCGGAATAGTGGAAGCTGCCGTAGAAGGAGGTTCTGGCACTGTAAGGGTATAGTCGGCCGGCAGTTCGTAATTCAGGTTGTAGTTGATGAAGGCCTTGTCGGTGACGCTGATGACCCGCTGCACCATCAGTTGCAGCCGCCAGGGTTCGACAGGGTCGAAGTTGGCTGTGGCCGGCACGGTGAACAAGGCGATTTCACGGAATCTTGGTGCACCGTCCGCCATGAGGTCCGCCAGCCGTTCGTGGTCTATATCGGTGAAGTGGAAGCTATCGAGATCCTGAACGACTTCGATGCGGTCGAAGATCCCGCCGCGCACGTAGCCGGACCCTTTGAAGGAGTAGATGCCGTTGCCGGCCACCAGGATGGCGTGCTGGCCGGGCTGTAACTTTTGCTGCAGGTAGTCGTATTCGACATCGCCCAGCAGGCTGCGGCCAATGGACGGCACACTTACCAGAGCGGTATAGAGGTCAATGAAGGTTTCGTCGGGTTCGCCGGCCTGTGGGTGATCGGCGGCGGCATCACGACCGCTTTCGACAAACGACTGGTTTACTTGTTCGACAGTGACGTGCAGGCGGGCAACGGCACCGTTATCCAGCAGCTGCGCCCAGCTGGCGATTTCCTGCTTATCAGGGTCAATTTGGCGTTTTTCCCGAAGGGTGTCCGCTGGAGCGGCTTGGCCGGCCGCTTCCCCGATGCGGTAAAAGCGGGAGATCGCCATGGCCGAACGCGTAATGCTGTCGCCTACAACGAGCAAGGTGACAGTGGCACCGCTGATGATGTCCACGGGTGGCGGTGCCCCTGGCGCGGGCGGGTCTTTAATGTAATTAAGGCCGACATAGCCGTTGATGAAATCTTCCACCCTGGCTTCAGGAATCCCGATCAGTACGATGGGTTCGTGGTGTTCCATGAGACGCGCGCCAACGATGGTGCCATCGTTGGATAATGCAACCAGGGTGTCGATGGGGAAGCTAGAATAGCCGCGGGTGTTGACGACGTCGGTGGTGATGTAGACGTAACCCAATAGTTGGTCGCCGGCATAGGCGCGGGCGACAGGCGGGTTGCCTTCGACGGGACCCAGACGATCTGCGCCGGGAAAGACATCGGCGGCCGAAAGCTGTGGCATGAAGTCGGCGAGCCGTGGTGTGGCCACAGCTGTCTGAAACAGCATGCAGACCAGCAACAGGCCAATAAAAAACCACGGGGCGTGTGCACGCGTGGTTGAACCGGATGGATATTTGATTTGCATCGCACCCTGCTGTGATCGGTCAATCAGGGCAGATGGTATGAGGCGGTCCGACGCCTTACCTTGCTCTACATCAATTCTAGAAATGCAGCTGCTTAGCGACCTTCTTATTGCATGGGGTATTGATTTAGATCAGATAATGGTGGGGCTATCGTGAGAGCGTCAGCGGAACGCTTTACCCCACATGACTGCCATGAGTAGCCCCCGCCGGCGCTTCCATGGCGTTGAGTCCTTTGATAATGCCGCAGTGTTCCACAGCGCGGCCTTCGGCACAGCGGCGGCGCAGGTCGAGCAATTGACGTCGCAGCTGCGACAGTTCCTGGATGCGGGCATTCACGTGGCCGATATGTTCGTCCAGCAGGCGGTTTACGGGCTCGCAATCCCGGGCGGCCGAATCCAGTGAATGCAGCAGGCTGCGGATTTCGTCGTGGGTCATGTCCAGGCTGCGGCAATTGCGGATCAGGCGCAGGCGCTCTTGATGAGCGGGTGTGTACTGGCGGTAATTGCTGTCATTGCGGCCCGGTGGTGGCAGCAGCCCGGCTTTTTCGTAATAGCGGATGGTTTCCGCACTGCAATTCGTGGCGAGGGCGAGTTCACCGATTCTCATGTTTTGCTCCCGTTCGGGCGATGGCACTACGGCAGCCTGTATGTGCGGCTGCACACCCATTTTCTGTGATGCAGGCACCGGATCACCCAGCTTGACTGCTTTCGTCCTATTCTACGCGCATGGGTAGGCACTGCTTTCAATCACGTAGGACGAGCAACGTAACCAGGGTCTGGCCTGTGCGCCGTCATGAAAACAGACACATAGGATTATAATTTCATCCACATGATTTTCATTCTTACAAGTTTTCACAGGTAAACGATGCTTGCTATTGTGGACGCATACCGGTCCGGCTTACTGGCGCGGCAGCACTGGGTGTCCAATATCGTCGCCGGTCTTATCGTGGGGGTCGTGGCGCTGCCTCTGGCGATGGCATTTGCCATTGCGTCGGGCGTGAAGCCGGAACAAGGCATCTACACCGCAATCATCGCAGGCATTCTGGTATCGCTTTTCGGTGGCAGCCGTGTGCAGATCGCCGGGCCCACCGGGGCTTTTATTGTGATTCTGGCCGGCATCGTTGCCGAGCACGGCGTGGCCGGCTTGCAGATCGCGACCTTGATGGCCGGGGTGATTCTGCTGCTGTTTGGTTTGGCGCGTATGGGCGCTGTCATCAAATTCATTCCCGCTCCAGTCATCGTGGGTTTCACCGCCGGTATCGGCGTGGTTATCTGGGTAGGGCAGTGGAAGGATTTTTTTGGCTTGCCCGCTGTCGAGGGCAGCCATTTTCACGAAAAACTGTGGGCGTTGCTGCAGGTGTTTCCGCAGCTGGACTTTGCGACCACGGCGCTGGCCCTGTTGTCGCTGGCATTGTTGATCCTGACGCCTCGCGTGTCCGTTCTCGCCCGGGTGCCGGGTCCCTTGGTGGTCCTGGTTGTCGCAACCCTGATACAGGCAATATTCGGCTTCGAATCGGTGGCAACCATAGGCAGCACCTATGGTGAAATCCCGCGTGGTCTGCCCACCCTTGAAGTCCCAGACATCACCTTGAGTCGTCTGGTGGAACTCATCGGCCCCGCGTTTGCCATTGCAATGCTCGGCGCCATCGAATCCTTGCTGTCGGCCGTGGTGGCGGATCGCATGGCGGGGACCCGCCACCATTCGAACCAAGAACTTGTAGGGCAGGGCCTGGCCAATATCGTGGCGCCTTTGTTCGGCGGCATTGCCGCGACCGGGGCTATCGCGCGCACGGCCACCAATATCCGCAATGGTGGCAACAGTCCGCTTTCCGGTGTGGTTCACGCCTTGTGTCTGGTGTTTATTCTGCTGTTTCTTGCGCCGCTGGCGGCCAATATCCCGCTGGCGGCGCTGGCTGCCATTCTTTTCATCGTGGCCTGGAACATGAGTGACTTGCGGCATGTCGTCAAGCTGCTGCGCGGCGCGC
>JBAYOJ010000052.1:0-10637 GCA_041678385.1 Burkholderiaceae bacterium
CTGTAAATTAGGGATTTTTATGTTGCCCCGGGGTATGGGAAGCAACGGCTCGATAATTTTGTATTGCTGCGATGTGATTTCCATGCGGAAATTATATCAACAATTAATGTGAACAGGCCCTAGGTGATATTGTCCGCCACGGTCAGGACAAAGTTGCAATGGAGGCTGAAAGCGGCATTGTTCAACCCTCTTGATCCGGTAAGGTGGACGACGGTTGTTGGTGAAGCCACGGCAGTGATGCCTTACAGCTTGGTGAGTTTCTCGGGACAATTTTGCGTCGTGCCTGTTGGTTCTGTATCCGGATGGGTCAATCTGGAATTTTTCCATGCCAACTCGTTAGCATGACCGTTTGGCAGTCTCGTCTTTATCGGCAACCGCCAGATGTGATGCCATACCGGAACGCCTGCTCAATCTCGATACTGCCGTCGAACCCTATGAGGTGCGCATCAGTCTGGCTCTGGAAGGCCTGTATCGGAATGCGTTGGCGGCGGTGACCTGATAATCAAGGAGGCCAACCATGAATGTTGAGAAACACGGCATCCATATTGAATGTGTTACCGGTGAGATTGTTCGGCAACCGGATGTCGACGCGGTGGTCAACGCCGCCAATGCTGAATTGATGCCGGGCGGCGGGGTGGCGGGAGCCATTCACCGGGCGGCGAGTCCCGGCCTTGCCGAGGAGTGTCGGCCAATGGCGCCGATTCAGCCGGGGCAGGCCGTGGTGAGCAGCGGCCACAACCTTCCCAACCGGTGGGTTATTCATTGTCTGGGGCCGGTCTATGGCGTTGACGAACCCGCTGATAGGTTATTGGCGGCCTGCTATAGCAACGCCCTGCGTATGGCTGATGAGAAGGGCATGGCCAGTATCGCTTTTCCCGCTATCTCCACCGGTGCATTTGGTTACCCGCCGGAACAGGCGGCCGGAGTATGTGCCGGGGCGGTGAAACAGACACTACCGGCACTGGCGTGGGTTAAGCTGATACGTTTCGTGCTTTTTGACGACAACGCCAGGAAAATCCTGCAACGGGCCATGGTCGAAGCCGGGCTGATGCCGGGACAATCCGCCCCCAACACCTCGCCATGACTTACTCGTCTTTTGGGTAAGGTCTCAGGCCAAGCAGAATTTCCGCTTTCTCGCTCAGGGGTTGAGCCATCAGGCTGGGATCGGTGTATTGGGAGAGTTGTTCGCGGAACAGCGCATAAACTTTTTCGCGATCCTGGCTGGTATCGATATCAACACACTTGCCCTTGCTTCTGAACAGCTCTACGGTAGGCAGTGTCTCCGCCTTGAAGGTGTCGAACCTCAGTCTCATGGCCTCGACATTGTCGTCCGCGCGGCCGGAGTATCTGGCGCGGCCCATAATGCGCTGTTCAAGTACGTCAAACGGGCATTCAAAGTACAGCATGGTGGGAAGTTCCGTTTCCCGGCCGAAGACGTCGTACCACGCCTCCAGGTTGGAAAGCGAGCGGGGAAACCCATCGATCAGAAAATTTCGTTTGCCGGTGGTCCGGGTAGTTTTTTCCATGGCGTCTTTCAATAGGCGTACCACAATTTCATTGGGCACCAGCTTTCCTGCGGCGATGTACTCTTTGATTACCTCGGTGGTCGGCCCCCCGGCTTCCTGCTCGGCGCGCAACAGATTGCCCGTGGACAAATGTGTCCAACCCAGCTGAATTTCCGCCAACTCACACATGGTGCCTTTGCCTGCCCCGGGGCCACCCAGCACGAAAATGACATTGGGCTTCGGACAGGGTTCCCGGGGGTCGACGTGGTGGATCAACACCTTGGGCGCAGGCGCGACCCCCATTTTATAAACATTCCACTCCCGATCCGTGGGCGGTAGTTCATCATCGCAGGTGATTTCGTAGGCCAGATGGCCATCGAGTCGGCTAATGCGCCAGGATTTGTAACTGTTGGAGTAGGAAAGGGCAGGGCTTCTGGCCGCCTTGCCATCAGCGCGATCCCAAGCCATCCTGTCGTTCCAGTAACCCGGGCTGGATAAGGTGCCGGATTCCGATTTCTGTGGCGGCGCCTTCGAGGGTACATAGAGGCCGTCCACTTCGGGTAGGCCGGCTCCGGTGACCTCAATAAATAATGTGTTGGGTGGAAACTGTGTGTTTTCGGCCATAACGTCTCTCGTTTCTGGTTGGCAGTTTGAGAGGGAGCATTTGTCTGCTGCAAAAGCGACCTCGACGGGGTAGCGCCTGGACTGAGCCGGATGCTGTTGAAATCCCCTGAGTAATGGGGGCGTTGATAATCGCAGAATCTGCTGGGAAACCCAAATCTGACACAATTGATCTGACGCAATCTATATTCTGCATCGACCACGTTTAATTTCGCCGACAGCAGTGGCTAAGATCTCGATCTATTCGTGAAGTAGGTACAGCCCCAAATGAGGCGATACAGCCACACTGGGTCAAATCGATGCGGATTGCTGTGGTTCACTTATTTCAGATCGACTATGACCCGCTCCCTACTCATTTGCCCATGATGTGCAAATAAGGGTTATCTGAAAGTGGTGAGTCGAACAGTAACTGCATGTCGGTTAGCAGATACCCATGAACCAGCTTCGACTTGCGGGGCCCCTTGACCTCGCAGGTCCAGATATTCAACCCATCCGCCTGCTTGCGGTGCAGGCCCAGCTTCTCGAAGCGCTTCTGAATCCACTGCCAGGCGGGTAGATGTACTTCCTTGGCCAGTGCGGCCACCTGTGGATACTCCTGGGCATAGCGCTGGAATACGCCGGGACTGATCAGATATGCGGTGCCGCTCACGGTATGCACCAGTGCTTTGGCGTCGTTGATGATTAGCTTTCGCGATCGAATGCCGGTGCGTAACCAAGTCATGAAATGCTCCCCTGACGGAGAATCAGAAGTCTCTGTTGAACTGGTTGAATCGGCAATCACGGTTGAATTTTGAGCTTCCGGTGACCCTTTGGCTGCCGGACTGTCTTGAAGACTGGCCTCCCCCAGCAGATCAAGCAGATCATCCAGGCCGTTACTGCTCTCTTGGGGGGTGTGCGGTTCGGGCTTGTCGTCTTCAGTTGACGTGGGCGTGTTGTTGGCTGAGCCATCTGTCAGTGCAGCAGAATCAGCGTTCTCAACTGCGCCGGCTTCAGGCTGGACTGTGCCAGAGAAGGCCTCCGGACGTGCGTTTCCCTCCCAAATGGCTGCGGGTGAAAGCTTTAGAAAAGTGAAGCTATGCTGCCAGCCTGAGTCACTGGTGACGGCTGCCTTCCATATCGCCTTGCCATCGGTGGTAGGCAGAGCGATACCGTATTCCTGCAGTATGTTAAACAGGGTCGTGTTGTTGGATGGGATGCCGTCGATACCCTGGGCCAGCAAATAGGCCCGCAGTTTGTCGGAAACGGTCTTGCTCACTAGCCAGAGTGCGTCCTGGGTCAGCCAGCCATCGGAGGCCTGGGGCTGGTTGATCTTGAACTCTTCCTTGAGCAGGTAGCGTAAACCGTCCAGCAGTTTGCGCTGTAAGGTGTGGCGGGGAGCCGCGATAGCCTTGCCAGGGTCGCCACCGAGTTCCTGAGCTACGGACGCCTGATCAGCCCGGATTACCAGTTCGCCCAGGATGCCGGCGTGCTCATATTGCCCTGCCAGCACGTACAGCAAGGATGTCCACAGATCGGCATGCTGGCTGAGCCAGTCCAGAATCACACGGTCGAGTAGCTGATTGTATATGAGGCCTGTGGCGGCGCTATGCAGGCGGTATTCCCGATTCTCCCGGTAACGAAACCGGTAGGGTTGCTTCAGAGTGCCGTGCCAGGGGTGCCATGCTGTGCCATCGGCGTATTCCACATGTAGATCAACGGCGATTTTGCCAACGTCGTGCATAAGTGCCGCATAGGCTGTTCCGGCCGTCCACACTTCCGCCTGCGCTGCCTGCTCTTCGGGTTTCATCCCCACCGGCAGAAGGTGCGACTGCCGCAGCTTCAGGGCGTAGGCAACAATTTCCAGGCCGTGATCCAGCATTCCTCCGGGATAGGCGTGGTGGTGGCTTTCAGATGCGGGGAACTGCTGCACCAGTTCGGCGTAACGTTCGAGCGGAGCCAGGTAAAGCAAAGAGAACTGAGCTCGCGAGAGTGACGTTCGCTCCCAGATATGATCCAGCAGTTTCTGCCGGCGGGGCGTGGCCAGCAAAATCGAGGCGGGTTGTGGCAAGAGTAGCTCTGCCGAGCTGATGCGAGAGTCTGCAGCGGGTGGGCGCTTTTTGCGGTGAAACCCTTTGTACTGAAACAATGAAAGCATGGCTATCCCCAGGTGTCGGGCTGGAGGGGGAGCCTTTTGGCCTTTTCGGGTAGAGCCTTTCCCCTTGGCGCCATTCCCTTGCTCCTTCCTCTAGCCCTTTAGCCGTTTCAAAGATTCGGTATAGGACAATTGCCAAGCGGCAGCCATGGGCAATACGGAATGCGGCGGCTCCGGTAAATGCCAAGGCTGTCAGGTCTGGCTCAATCCGGCATCAAGCGCATCAGCTTGGGCGGCGAAGTCTGCGGGGCGACGTTTGCGGAAGGTTTCAAGATTGCTCAGTTTCCAGCGCAGCGCTGGCAGTTCCGCGGCATGGGGGCATTGCAACAGCGACCAGTCTGGTTCTGCACGAACCAGCCCGCTCAGAAACTGCCGGTGTGCCAAAGTTAGCTGCTGCGGCAGTTCGCGCTGCAACCGGGCGCGGGCCTCCAAAAGCGTTTCCAGGGAGCATTCCACTTCAGTCATACCGACGAAGGCCCTTTCGTACTCGTTGGCAATGTCCTTGTCATTGCTGAACAGCACTTCATGGGGCGGCCTGTTGTGCCCGGCCAGGTAGATCACAAAGCACTCGACCATACCGTCGCTGATACCGCCCGACTCATACAGTTGCCACACGTCAAACAGATCGCGAGGGTGCTGCCTGTCCAGGGCGGCCACCAGCTTGCTCGCATACAATTCGTCAGGTGTCAGAGTCGGCAGGTCGAGTTCGACGCTGAACAGGTCGCTGGTACGGGCGCTCAGTGCCCGTCGCTCAGCAGCAAGCACGCTGCCTCGGAACACAACGTTGACCTCGATCTTGACCTGGCTGGTCTCGTTCTCGACGATCAGCTTGGTGTCTCCAAGATCCCTGGCGGGAATCAGGCGTGTCTGTACACCCAGTGTCGCAATACGCGAGGCGATGGCGGCCAGTTCCTGGTTGATGGCTTGCAGCGCCTCGTCGCGGGGCGTTTGCCAGGGTAGGTATACCACGTCGATGTCCACTGACAGGCGTGGCATATCCTGCACAAAGAGATTGATGGCTGTACCGCCCTTCATGGCAAAAATGTCATTGGCAAACACGTCGGGGGCGATAGCCAGCAACAGTCGAACGGTATCGGCGTAACTTTTATCCATGACAGTTCTTATCCATGATGACTCCTATCCATGGGGGCGCAAACTCAGCAGAGTGCCGTCATCAAGGCGGCTCATCCAGCGTGAGGCGCCGCCTGTGCGGACCGGATACTGTGACAATAAGGCATCGACGTCCACCAGGTTGGTCTCACGCGCCCAGGTAAGGAACAGGCGCACGGCCTTTACACTGGTGCAACAGGACAGCAGTTCGCCGACAACCTCCTTGCGTGGTGAGCGCAGACCGTCGAAGAGGTTGCGCGCTTCCTCCAGGCTTTGTTTCACGCCGATTTCGTACAGCAGCTCCAGTACGGCTCGTTCAGGGCAAGCCACCTCGATAGGGGCTGGCGTGCCCGGCGGTGTGGTCAGGGTTCTGGTCGCCAAGGCCGTGTCCGGCCAGTCAAACAGTCGAGCATGGCAATAGCGCGCGGGAAAGCGGTCGGTGAACCATGCCGGTAATGCATAACGCTTGTCGCCCCACAGCACCCAAGTCTCGCGACTGCCCAGGTTGTGCCTTACGCCCTGCAGGGCAAGCGCAGTCTTGCCGCCGATATGCAGGCCGGGCACCCGTTGCTGGAGGAGCTTCAGGGCACCGTAGACATCAAAGTCGTCGTTCGGGAAGGCATAAACCCCCTGCGCCAAACGCACAAGCCAGCCAGCCCCCGCATATTGAGCGGCAAGTTGTGGCGACACGCCGAACTGCGCCAGGATGGCCAGGTCGAATGGCGCCCCCCGCGGCAGTTCCGCCTGCAGGTGCTTGATTATCTGGTGTCTGGGTATTTGGCTCATGGGTGAAAAGTAGCACATAATCTAATCATCTGAAAGCAGCTTGCGTAATTTCGGCGTCAGAAATAGCGCCTAGATTTAATAATTGTGAAATATCTAATCAATGGCTGGCAGCGGGATGCACAGGCTGGATCAGTGGATAGAATGGGGCCTTATGGAAAAATTGGCGAAGATATGAGCTTTTTGAACCTGGGGAAGAAGGATGACTACGGCAAGCAGACGCGAATTGAGCACCGGGGCAAATACCTCCGGGCGAGCCGTACCGGGGGTGTTTCGCTACGGGCGCAAACCAGGGCTGCGGGCCTGAATCTGACTGCCAACAGCAGCCACGGATTCCGTGTCTCTCGGACTGTTGGCAAGAACACCCAAATGGCCATGCAGAACGGTCGCTTCGTGCTGCGTGGACGCTATGGCAGCGGGCCCACCAAGCTCAATCTTTCCAAGACCGGCATGACTGTCTCAACGCGCAACGAGTTGGGTACCTTTAACTGGGTCAAACCCAATCGCTCTTCCGCCAAACTGTTCGGAGTCCAGGTGCGGGGTAAAAATGCCGCCTATGCTCAGACGGCCTACTTGGTGCTGACTGCAGTCGCCACTTTCTTCCAGTTGCTGATTGCCGTCACTCTCACGCTGGCCCAGTGGGGGTGGCAATTACTCCAGCTTCTCTGGGGGTTGGTGCTGGCGACCCCTTATGGGTTGGAGGTGCTCCGGCGAAAGTTCCGCAATCGGAAGATCCGCCGAGCGCAGATGGCGCTCACTTCAAATGTGGCAGCCAGCTTTGAGGATTGGGCAGAGATGAAGGTCGTCGCTGCCATCGCGCTGGCGTTTATTGCCTGGGGGCGCGGGAGGGATGCCCGCGCGGAAATACCTTGGTTGAAGATGGCCGTGAGTGCCTCCAACGAACCAGCCGACCTGCCTTCATGTTTGCCCTATCTGAGCGATGTGGCCGGTCCACTCAGCCAATGGCACCGCAGTGACACTGAACTGGACGATCCGTTACCTGTGCTGGCTCGAACCGCAATATTGGCAGAGCTGGCTGCGAGGCAAGTGTCTGCGGATCGCCTTCCCGCCATACTCCTGAGTATTGATGACCTTGTATTACAGCAAGGACCCAAAACCTGGGTGCAGGAGCAGATGCTGACGGTGTTCTGTGACTTTGCAGGGTTGCGGCTTCAGGAAGAGTCGCGGGAGGAGGCGTCAAAT
This sequence comes from Burkholderiaceae bacterium, assembly GCA_041678385.1. GTDB lineage: Bacteria > Pseudomonadota > Gammaproteobacteria > Burkholderiales > Burkholderiaceae_B > Yanghanlia. Next base: position 7,354 of record JBAYOJ010000052.1, read on the forward strand.
TGACAGAGTAAGGATTATTCCTTACTCTTTGGTTATGAGCAATTTTGGCGGGAGCCCGGCCATGCCCAACATCCACGAACAGGCCACACTCACATCCAAGGGGCAGATTACCCTACCTAAGGCGATCCGCCAGGCGTTGGGCGTGACGGCCGGTAGTAAGGTTTCTTTCGAGCTGCGTGGCGATGAGGTTATCGTGACTCGTGCCGATGCTGAGCATGAAGACCCTGCTATCGGAGCTTTCTTGGGGGTGATTGAGCAGGACATTCGTCAGGGCAAGCATATTGGCTGTCTGCCGGAGGAACTCGCTCAGGTGATGCTCGCGAATCTGGAGCGACCGGTAGATCTCAATGAGGACGTCGAAGGCGACGTCGCACTCTGATGCAGCGCCATGGCTGGATTTTGCTATTCCACGACTGCATCGTGGAGCAGCTACAGCAATTGCATGCCGCTGCTGAGCGGGTGCAACGGAGTGACCCGGCAGGTTACAAAGGTCACGCCAACGTAAAGTTACTCAGGGCATTGGCGCAGGTGATCCTTGAGGTGGTGCCGGTTGATCCGGCACGGGATGAATACTGCCAGGGCAGGCTTCAAGGTCCGAAACAGCGCCACTGGCGAAGTAAAAGGTTTGGCGGGCATTTTCGACTGTTCTTCCGTTATGACTCCAGGTCAAAGACCATTGTGTTTGCCTGGGTATGCCGGGAGAGTGACAGAAGATCCAGGGTGAAGCGATGAACGCGACACGGACGGTATCGAAATCAGAGTTGATAGGCCGCTGGCTGGGCAACAGCTGGCGTCGTGTTGCTTTTAGAGAGCTGCAGGCCAGGCAGTGGTTGGTTGCTAAAGGTTTACCACGCAGTGCCGCTTCTTGGATGCTCTGGAGTATCAAGCTCGCCCTGGTGGGCGTGCTGTTGTACCTGGTGTTTTGGCTCGGGTTGCTGGTCGTCTTCATGCTGGCTGCGGGGTGGCTTGCTCAGAGGGCTGATGTGCCTTCGGATGAAGAGCCAGAGATTCGAGATGGCCATTCCGGTGTCGGCCTATATGGTCCAGATGATTGGCGTATCGACCTGGGTGATCCGGACGAGCCGTAGCCAATACCTTATTGCAACTGCGGCTTTGTAACGGGCCTTTCACAAGCAGGCTTTGTTCCAACCTCCCGCTGCATTCTGCTCCTTATCAGTCACAAAGGGTGCCACTGATTGCGGCCCGATGCCGGCTTATACGGGTTAAACCCGTTGAGTGCCTACCAATGTCGAGTTATAGTCACGTGCTATGTAAGCTGGCCGATTATCACCTGTAACACTCGGTGGCCCCACGGGGTGAGGCCAATCGCCCATCAGGAGCTGGACATGGCGGATTTAGAAGATCGCTGGTTATCAGTAGATGAGATAGCCAAATACCTCGGTGTCAGTAATGACACGGTATATCGATGGATCGACAAGCATGCAATGCCAGCCCATCGAATGGGACGGTTCTGGAAGTTCAAGAAAGATGAAGTGGACGAGTGGGTGAAAGCCGGTGGTGCTGCCGAGCATAACAAGAAGGAATCCTGAGCAAACATGAATAGCGCTCGATACAGCATGTCATTTACAACGGGTAGTCTCTTTCACCGTGAGTCGGTGGGGCTGGCCGTGCTGTATCTTGAGCTTGGAAGCTGGAGCTCTGTACGAGACAAGGCCATCGCAGAAAATCTATTGCAGACCAGAACAGTCAATACGCTCAAGCGAGTCTGCCGCGAGGTGATCTCTCGGCTTAGAACTCTGAGTCCAGGCGAGCTCGAGCTACTTGTTGAAGGCAACCACCAGGAGCAGGCATATCTGCTGTGGCTTGCCGTCTGCCGCCGGTACAAATTCATAGCTGAATTTGCTGTTGAAGTGGTCAGGGAGCGCTACATCACTCTGAAAGGTGATCTGACCCACGAAGATTTCGACTCATTCTTCAACCGAAAGTCCGAGTGGCATTCGGAGCTTGATGCGCTTACTCCGGCTACGCGAGGAAAGTTGAGGCAGGTCCTGTTCAAGATACTTCGCGAGGCGGATCTCTTAACTGCCAGCAGCATGATAAACGCAGCCATGCTCAGCCCGAGACTATTGAAAGTGATCAGTCAAGATAGTCGCAAGGATATCTCCTGTTTCCCTGTGTTTGGATCTGACCTGAAGGGGATGACTCAGTGACCACAGATATAGCCAGAATGCCGATGCCAGACAGATTTCAGCACTTATTTGCCGTGATCTCGGGCCAGCGCTTTATCAGCAAGCAAGGCCTCGGTAACGAGGTTCCTTTCTTCATCTGCCCCTACAAACCGGAAGAGGCTGTTGAGATGGAGCGACTCCAGCGTCAACTGATCAATCGACTTGGTCAGGCTGGTGTTCGAATACTAGACATCAATCTTTACGACCTTTCGATAGAAATCCTGAGAGAGCGGGATATTTGGGATCAGATTCTGGAGATGGAGGCGTCTGTCTCCAAAGACCAGCTCAAGGAATTGCTGCAAGGCGTATTGGACCCCGAAGCGCACATTGTCCCAGCCATTGCAGCCAAGTTGGCGAGCAACGACTTTGAAGTACTGTTTCTGTCGGGTGTTGGTGAGGTTTTTCCTTACATCCGTTCGCATAATGTCTTGAATAACTTGCAAAGTACGGCGAAAGAGAAGCCGACAGTCATGTTTTTCCCGGGGGCCTACACCCACTCCATCGAGTCTGGCGCATCGCTAGACCTGTTCGGAAGGCTGCATGACGACAAGTACTACCGGGCATTCAACATCTTTCACTGCGAAGCCTGAATTTAATGAAGAGCCGAGGGAAGCGAAATGACTCTTAGGACCATATTTAACAAGCCGGTTGACCGCCCGATTGAGGGGGTCATTAAAGCTGACGATGAAGCTAGCCTTCGCCTCGAGATTGAAGAATATGTGCTCACCAACGAGGTCGAAAAGCGCCTTGAGTCTTTCCTGGATGCCTACAATAACTACGAAGGGGCTAACGGCGTGTGGGTTTCCGGCTTCTTCGGCTCAGGTAAATCCCACCTGCTCAAGATACTGGCGCTGCTGATCGAAAATCGGCAGATAGATGGCGCCGCCGCCCTCGATTTGTTTTTGCCCAAATGCGGGGACAATGAAATCCTGCGTGGTGACCTCAAGCGTGCGGTTGCCATTCCATCGAAAAGCATTCTGTTCAATATCGACCAGAAAGCGGACGTTATCAGCAAGGCCCAGATAGATGCGCTCCTCGCCGTCTTCGTCAAAGTGTTTGATGAAATGTGCGGTTACTATGGCAAGCAGGGGCACA
>JBAYOJ010000053.1:0-10571 GCA_041678385.1 Burkholderiaceae bacterium
TGGACAGGACATGTTCGACGACGTTGTCTTCCAGCACCACAGCTTCGATCTCGGCACGGCGCTGGCGGTCGGCCAGATAGTACGCCACGACCTGCGCGGGCTGCTCGTAATTCTGCGCAAACTCTTCGATGCGTTCACGCACCTGTTCCGGCTTGGCCTGAAGGTCGGCGCCGCTGACCAGTTCCGAAACCAGCAGCCCCAGGCGCACACGGCGCTCGGACTCGGCTTCGAAGGCTTCGACGGGAATGGGTACGCTGTCCGCATTGGGCACGCCACGCTGCTTGAGATCTTCGCGAGCGGCAGCCACCCGGCTTTCGGCGTCATTCTTGACCAGCGCCTTGGGGACATCGAACGTGCAGGCGTTGGCCAGCGCATCCATCACACTACCCTTGGTACGTGCCTGCACGCGTGCCTTGACCTCGCGCTCGATGTTGGCGCGCACATCAGCAAGCAACTTTTCGATATCGCCTTCAGGCTGGCCCAGCGATTTGGCAAACTCGGCATCGATTTCCGGCAAGATGCCTTCGGCCACTTCGTTGACCGTGATGGTGAACTCGGCTGTCTTGCCCGCGACTTCGGCACTGCCATAGTCTTCCGGGAATGCCAGCGGGAAAGTCTTGGTTTCACCAGCACCCATACCGGTGACAGCAGTTTCGAACTCAGGCAGCATGCGGCCCTGCCCCAGTACAAAGGGGAAGTTTTCCGCTTTGCCGCCTTCGAATTCCACGCCGTCGATACGACCCACGAAATCGAGGGTTACACGATCGCCGTCACCTGCCTTACGCCCTTCCTTGGCTTCGAAGATGGCGCGCTGCTTGCGCAGGATATCGATAGTGCGCTGAACGTCTTCATCGGACACCCCGCAGTTGCTGCGGGTGATGGCCAACGAAGAAAGATCGGGCAGCTCAACGTCAGGATAGACTTCAAAAGTGGCGGAAAACGCCAAGGAGCCCTCTTCGACGCCTTCGGTCTTGGGTTCCAGCGTGGGTGTTCCGGCCACACGCAGCTTGGTGTCGCTAAGGACCTGGTCAAGGCTGCGCCCGACTTCTTCATTAATGACGTCGTAGCGGACACCTGGGCCATGGCTACGCTCGATGATGGAGAGCGGCGCCTTGCCGGGGCGGAAGCCTTGTACCTTGGCGTTGCGGGCGACGCGTTTCAGCTGGGCCTGCACTTCTTTCTCAACGTCGGCAAGCGAAACGACCAGATCAACACGGCGCTCAAGGCCGGACAATTTTTCAACCACGGGCTGCATTAGGAACCTATATAGATTGTTGGTATTAAAAAAGCATTAACGACTCGACCCGTCATTTTACCGGAAAGTGCGAGACACGCATGGCGGAGCCTAGGCAACTTTTTACAATAGCATCAAACCTTGGGCAACAGAGGCTTTGCGTCGCCCCCGCGGCCCCTTGCATCCACAAGGGCCTACGCTGCGTCAGCCAGATCGCGTCCGCCAGATGGTTCATGGCAGTCGAGCTGGTTTTTTAGCGCCCCGAGGCATGCTCTACTTGCAGGCAAGGATTCCCGTAGGCTAAACTAATTGGCTTCCTTTGAAAAGGAAGCGATTACACTGCATCTGCAGGGCGAACGTGGCGGAATTGGTAGACGCACCGGATTTAGGTTCCGGCGCCGCAAGGTGTGAGAGTTCGAGTCTCTCCGTTCGCACCATAGATTGAAAACCGTTGATTTGTATATATCAATAATCATCAAAATCAACGGGTTATCTTTCCAGATTGGCGTGTTTTGATCTGATATGATCAAATTTTCAACATCAGCGGCCCCATTTTTGGCCCCACGCAAAGCCCCATGGCGAGCATCCAAAAAAAACGGCGCGCGGTTACCGCGCCCAGATCAAACTGAAGTTACCGGGCCATAAGCGTGCCCGGGCCATCGTGAAAGCCTCGGAGCCGGCCAGGGTGGAGTGCAGCGCCATGCCCACTTGTACCCAAGTGTCTCGGTCTTCGCTGGAGATGTGCTGCATCGCAGCGAAAAGGTCTTCCCTGTCGGTCGTCGTCAAGGCCTTGATGGGCGACTCAGGCAGCTCGTACTTGGTACCAGGCTGCGTGAATTGCAAGCTGTTCTGAATTCGCCCGAAATGCAGCGACTACGCGCCATCGAGAAATCCGCTCAGGCCGTTTTGGACTGGACAGATGCCAAACATCGCCCGCCGGTGCGCGAAGCAATCTCGGCTGGCGAATCCGCCGAGGTACGCGTCCATGCGCTGGCCGACTTGCACGACGCATTGCGCCCGGACAGCCCGGCATCAGTAGACATCCTTGATGTGCAGCATTGGGATGGCGGGTTTTTGGATCTGTCGATCCTTGAGCGAAAAGGCTACATCGAGGTGCTGTCCGGGACTGCGCGAAGCATCCGAATTAAGCGGCTTCCCGGCCCAGCTGAGCCATAACGGGCAGGCCACCAGCGCCGCTGCCTCGGCATGCGCTGGCTATCAGCAAGCAAGGCGGCAGAAGGATGCTGGTGGCGGACTGACCCCAGAGATTAACCCTAGCGGTGGCGCTTTCCGGGATTTTTCTTGTGGTGGGTATGCGCGCCACGCTCCTTGCTCACACGTTGGCCGCCGCCTTGTGTGGTAAGGGTCACGCCCTTGGGGGCGACGGGACGCGGAGCCCGCTTGCGGTCGGCTTCAGTAACGATTTTATTGCCCATGGAAATCTCTCTAGTTTGGTAAAACTTGCCATTGTTACACAGTCGCTCGATTTATTGTTGGCAGCAGGAAGCAGGCAGATGATATGCCCGCTCGAGCCCTGGTAGGGGCCATCAAGGAGTGGGTATGCCGGCACCTTCCAGTTGCAGCCTTTCGCAGCGTTTCGTCCACGCTGAAATCAGATTAGCCATCTTATGAAGGGCTGCAACTAGAGGGTCGCCTTGGGCGTGAGATCAAGATCGAGTCACCCCCGATCCCCGGCACGATCATCGACTATCAGAAGCGCCATTCCCCGCCTAGGCGATCGCCTGGAACGGCGTCACACAAGCATCATTGACCGGGTTGGTCGGTAAACATCGGGTGCAGCTGGCGCCCAATGGCGAAATCTTCCTTTTGCCCGCTCCGGGCATGCCCCTTGCGCCGTATAGCTTTCAACTTGCAGGAGAGCGCAATGACCAAACGAATGCCCGATACAGAGCCGGCGCTGAAACGCGAAGAACCCTGCAAAACCAGCGGAGTGCCTGATACCAATGTTGGAGAAGGCGGCCGGCCATCAGGAAAACTCGGCGTTGATGTGCCGGCCAAGCCTGGGCAGCCTACGCCCTACCCTACGAACCCCGATCATCCCGGCGGCCCGCCTGATCCAGTAGATCCGGGTAAGACCCCTACGCTGTAGCTCGCGCCGTGGTCCTACCCAGTTGATCAGCGAGCGATTTACTCAGGAACAGCTCGATTTCTGACACCCTGACCTACCAATGCGGTGCGCGTGAGTCAGCAGCCACGCCGAACCAAAACCCGTCATGCGATCGAAATGCAAGCCTGATAGCCTTCCTCTAAAGGCTTACTCACTTGGCTTGGCCGGCTATGATGCATCCTAAGCTGCGTTGGGTACGCTCCGTCTTGGCTGCGTACCGCCCAAGATTTCCCGATCTCTGTCTGAATCAATGAAACCACAACTGAACCTGCATCCCCTGCTCCTGGAAAACGACGTACGTGGCCTGGTCTTCGACCTGGATGGAACGCTGATTGACAGCGCTCCGGACATCATCCATGGGCTGCGGGTCACCTTCGAAGAGGGTGGCCTGGGCCGTTTGCCGGAAGACTATTTTCCCGACAACCTGCATGGCACCAGCGACGGCATCATCCGATCCATTCTGGCTGATATGGGATGGCCGATACCCGCCGATCTGGCCCCCATCAAAGCACGCTACGTCGAGCATTATGCCGCCCTGGGCCACCAGCGCACCCAGGCTTACACAGGGGTGCACGACGTCCTGTCGGCCTGCCGCGATGCCGCACTGCCTCTGGGCATTTGCACCAACAAGGTCCACAGCAACGCAATTGCCGCCGCTCAGAAGGTCGGCATTCATGACCTCTTCGATTTCATCAGCGGGGCGGACACCTGGCCCGCATCCAAACCCTCTCCAGTCCCTCTGCTCGAAACCATTCGGATGCTGGGGCTGACACCAGAGCAGTGTCTATACTTTGGTGATACTTCAGTGGATGCTGAGTGTGCCCATGCCGCCGGGGTACGCTTCGTACTGTACGAATCCGGTTACGGGGATGCGGAAGTGGCCGGCGTATCGCGGCACTTTACTTTCAGCGACTGGGGCGAACTGCTGGCTCCGGATGCGAGCCTCGCCATACAGGACGAAGCCTGAGTCTGATTGGGCTTCCCGCCGGGTGGACGCCATGCAGCAGGCATCCACCCGGCTCGACACGGGCATCTTTTCTGTAAAATATCTGGTTCGTTCGCAAATGCAGAATTGGCGCAGGTGCGGGTCCGTGTGATTCGCCACTCTAAACGTGTTTTTCCGTACAGGCGGGCGCACTTTCAGCCACCCCCTTCAGCGTAAAAGCATGAATCCCAGACTCGACGCCCTGCACCCCTACCCGTTCGAGAAACTTCGCCGGCTTCTGGCCCGCGCAGCAGCGCCCCCCGACCTGCCCGTTATCGATCTTTCCATAGGCGAACCCAAGCACGCCGCGCCACAGTCGGTGGTGGAGGCCATGAAGAACGCCATGGCCGGCCTGTCAGTCTACCCCCCTACCAAAGGCGACCCGGAACTGCGCCGCAGCATGGCGACCTGGATCTCACGCCGCTACAGCATTCCTCCCCCGGATGCAGACACACAGATCCTGCCGGTTCAGGGTTCGCGCGAAGCCTTGTTCGCTATTGCCCAAACAGTGGTGGATGCCACGCAAGACCCTTACGTCATCTGCCCCAACCCCTTCTATCAAATCTATGAGGGCGCTGCCCTGCTTGCAGGTGCCCGGCCCTGGTATCTGAACGTCGATCCGGATATCGCCCACGGCTATGTCTGGGACGACATTCCAGACGATGTGCTGGCGCACACCCAACTGATGTATGTCTGTTCCCCCGGCAACCCCACAGGCAGAGTATTGTCGCTGGACGACTGGCGGCACTTGTTCGAGCTGTCAGACGAATTCGGCTTTGTCATAGCGGCGGACGAATGCTATTCCGAAATTTATTTCGATGAAGCACGGCCCCCGATGGGCTCGCTCGAAGCAGCTACCCGGCTGGGCCGCCATGACTACCGGCGCCTGGTGTCGTTTTCCAGCCTGTCAAAGCGTTCCAGTCTGCCCGGCCTGCGTTCAGGCTATGTGGCAGGTGATGCAGACATTCTGGCGCACTTCCTGCTCTACCGCACCTACCATGGCAGTGCCATGAGTGCGGTAGTGTCCCGTGCCAGCATCAGCGCCTGGGACGATGAGGCCCATGTACTGGAAAACCGGCGCCTGTATCGCGAGAAGCTCGATGCCGTGTTGCCCATCCTGGGGCCCGCCTTGAATGTCGAGCGACCGCAGGCGGCGTTTTTTCTGTGGGCGCCCACGCCTTACGATGATGCCCAGTTCACGCTGGACCTGTATGCAGCCACGGGCGTCATTACGCTGCCAGGCAGCTTTCTCGCGCGCGAGGCGCATGGCGTCAATCCTGGGAGCCGGCGCGTACGTATTGCGCTGGTCGCCCCCCAGGGACAATGCGTTGAAGCCAGCCACCGCATCGCTGGATTCTGCCCCCCTTCCCCCTTCAGGACTTCAACATGACCCACGAACTGGAAGCCATCATCGAACGCGGGTGGGACGCCCGCGCAACGCTCAACCCATCGACTGCCGCCGATGACATCCGCAATGCGGTGGAAACCGTCATCAAAATGCTGGACACGGGCAGCCTGCGGGTCGCTGAAAAAAGAGACGGCGCCTGGCAGGTGAACCAATGGGTCAAGAAAGCAGTGCTGCTTTCCTTCCGCCTTCACGGCAATCGGCCCATGGAAGCAGGGGCCTTGCGCTTCTACGACAAGGTAGCTGGCAAGTTCGAGCATTACTGCGACAAAGATTTTGAACAGGCAGGCTTTCGCGTTGTGCCCGGGGCCGTGGCACGTCGAGGCGCCTATCTGGGCCCCGATGTCGTGTTGATGCCTTCCTTCGTGAATATCGGTGCCTATGTGGGCGCAGGCACCATGGTCGATACCTGGGCCACCGTGGGTTCCTGCGCACAGATCGGCAGGCATGTGCATTTGTCGGGGGGCGTGGGCATAGGCGGGGTGCTGGAACCCCTGCAGGCCGGCCCGACCATCATTGAAGACAACTGCTTCATTGGCGCGCGCTCCGAAGTCGTCGAAGGCGTCATTGTCGAAGAGAATTCCGTATTGGCCATGGGTGTCTTTCTTTCTCAAAGCACCCGCATCTACGATCGCTCAACGGGCGAAACGCTGTACGGCCGAGTGCCCGCAGGGTCCGTGGTCGTTCCGGGTTCACTGCCGGCCGCCGATGACAGCCATAGCCTGAACTGTGCCATTATCGTCAAGCGCGTAGATGCGCAGACCCGCTCCAAGACGAGCATCAACGATCTACTGAGGGCGTAATGTCTGATCACTCAGTGCTTAAACTCACCCGTGAGCTGGTGACGCGGGCCTCCGTCACCCCCGAGGACGCCGGTTGCCAGCTGCTGCTGGCTGAAAGGCTGAAGGCCATAGGGTTTCATTGTGAATCGCTGGTGTTCGGGGACGTCAGCAACCTCTGGGCAAGGCGTGGTCAGGCCGGCCCGCTGCTGGTATTCGCCGGGCACACGGATGTCGTTCCACCTGGCCCGCCCGAGCACTGGCACACCCCGCCCTTCACTCCGAACGAACGCGATGGCAGGCTTTATGGCCGTGGCACTGCTGACATGAAGACATCCATTGCCGCTTTTGTAGTGGCGGTCGAGGAATTCGTGACGGCACGACCCGACCACATCGGCTCCATCGCCCTGCTGATCACGTCAGACGAAGAAGGCCCTGCCGTGGACGGCACCCAGCGGGTCTGCGATGCCCTGGCCAGGCGCAACGAACACCCGGATTACTGTATCGTCGGTGAGCCCACCTCGGTTGAAGCGCTGGGCGACACCATCAAGAATGGCAGGCGCGGGTCGCTGTCCGGGCGGCTGACCGTACGAGGCCGGCAAGGCCATGTGGCCTATCCTCATCTGGCCCGCAACCCCATCCATCTCGTGGCGCCCGCCTTGCTGGCCTTGACCACCCAGGAATGGGACGCAGGCAACGACTATTTCCCCCCCACCACCTTCCAGGTTTCCAATCTCCATGCCGGCACAGGAGCGACCAACGTCGTGCCGGGAACAGCCATCCTGGACTTCAATTTCCGTTTCGCCACCGCCAGCACGCCGGAATCCCTGCAGGAACGCGTTCACTCCATCCTGGATAGCCAGTGTCTGGATTACGATATCGACTGGACGCTGGGCGGAAAACCCTTCCTGACGCCCAAGGGCGAGCTCAGCAATGCGCTGTCCAACGCCATAATGGACGCCACAGGCGTCAAACCCGTGCTTTCAACCACCGGCGGTACCTCAGACGGGCGCTTCATCGCCCGCATATGCCCGCAAGTCGTAGAATTCGGTCCCATCAACGCCAGCATCCATCAGGTGAACGAAAACGTGAATATCGCCGACATGGAACCGTTGAAGAATATCTACCGGGGCGTGCTCGAACGCCTGCTTCCGGTAAGCTGAATAATTCGCTTCATCAAGGATACGTCCCATGCCCCATCGAGACCCCGCCGCATTGCGGGAACTGCAGACATTGCGCGACCTGCTGCGCTACGCAATGAGCCGATTTCATGCTGCCGGCCTCAGTTTTGGCCACGGCAGCGACAATGCCTGGGACGAAGCCGTCTATCTGCTGCTGCATACGCTCAGCCTGCCACCGGAGAATCTGGAACCTTTTCTGGATGCGCGGGTACTGACCGACGAACGCCAGCGCTTTCTGCACCTACTGGCACAGCGTTGCGAAGAACGGGTGCCCGCCGCCTATCTGACCGGCGAAGCCTGGCTACAGGGTCAGCGCTTCCTGGTGGATAAGCGGGTCATCATCCCTCGTTCACCGATAGCGGAACTGCTGGCTGAGTCGCTGCAACCCTGGGTGGCCGACCCTTACGATATTGGCCGTGTCCTGGACCTTTGCACCGGTTCGGGCTGCCTGGCCATCCTGGCGGCTTACGCTTTCCCACAGGCCCAGGTCGATGCTGTTGACCTGTCCCCCGATGCGCTGGATGTCGCCCGCCAGAATATTGCCCTGCATGGCCTGGAAGACCGTGTGCACACCTTGCACAGCAATCTGCTGGACGCCATTGCCGCTGAAGGCCAATACGACCTGATCATCTGCAACCCACCCTATGTCAACCAGGCGTCCATGGACGCGCTTCCCGCCGAATACCTGCATGAGCCGCAAATGGCATTGGCCGGGGGCGGCGACGGCATGGACCTGGTCAGGCGCGTCCTGCGTGACGCACCGGCCCGCATGTCGCCAGGCGGCTCGCTGGTGCTGGAAATCGGGCATGAGTACGATCATTTCGCCACCGCCTTCCCTCAACTTGAACCGGTCTGGCTGAGCACGGCCACCACCGAAGACCAGATTCTTCTACTTGCACGTGAGCAGTTAGAGTCGTGATACGCGCTTCCGGAATCGTACTTCGTCGTGGCACCAAAGTCCTGCTGGATGGTGCCGATTTTGTGGTCAACCCAGGTGAAAGAGTCGGCATCGTGGGCAAGAATGGCGCGGGTAAATCCACGCTGTTCGCCCTGATTGAAGGCAGCCTGGACCTTGATGCCGGTTCACTGGAAATCCCCGCGTCCTGGCGTATTGTCAGCGTCGAGCAGGAAATCCGTGAACGCGAGCGGCCCGCGCGCGAATTTGTCATCGACGGCGACCGTGTGCTACGCAGCCTGCAGGCGCAACGTGCGGCCGTCGACCCCGCGGACGGGCAGCGCATTGCTGAACTGGAACAGGCCCTGATCGACGCCGGTGCCTGGACGGCGCCATCTCGCGCCGAGCAATTGCTGGCCGGTCTGGGGTTCACCCCGGAACAATGGATGAATCCAGTAGGCAGCTTTTCCGGCGGCTGGCAGATGAGGCTGGCGCTGGCACGTGCGCTGATGGCGCCTTCCGACCTGCTTCTGCTGGACGAACCCACCAACCATCTGGATCTCGACGCCATGTTGTGGCTCGAACGCTGGCTGGCCGGCTACCCCGGCACCGCCATGCTGATCTCGCACGACACTGAATTCCTTGACGCTGTCGCCCGCGCCATACTGCATTTTGATCATGGCAAACTGTTTCGCTACCGCGGGGGTTATGAAGACTTTCTGGAACAGCGCAGCGAGCGCCTGCGTCAGAGCCACCTGGCCTGGGATCGCCAGCAGAAGGAAACCGTCCGCCTGCAAAGCTTCATCGACCGTTTCAAAGCCAAGGCGACCAAGGCAAAACAGGCCCAGAGCCGTGTCAAGGCGTTGGCACGCATGGAAAAACTGGCTCCCATCCATGCCGAATCGGGCATCTCCATCCGGATTCCCGAACCCGAATCCATGCCAGACCCCTTATTGGTACTGGATGATGTCAGTACCGGCTATGGGCAGACTGACGGCGACACCCGCAAGGTACTCGGCAATGTCACGCTGATGGTGCGCGGCGGCAGCCGTATAGGCATCCTGGGTGTCAATGGGGCGGGCAAGAGTACGCTGATCAAGACGATTTCGGGTGAGCTGCCGGTGCTGGAAGGCACGCGCAATGCATCGCGCGGCCTGGAGATCGGCTATTTCGCCCAGCATCAGCTCGACATGCTCGATGTCGAATCGACCCCATTGCAGCATTTGCTGCGCATTGAACCCCAGAGCCGTGAGCAGGACCTGCGCAACTATTTGGGCGGGTTCGGGTTCAGCGGTGACACTGTCAACGACGCTGTCGGCCCCATGTCGGGCGGCGAAAAAGCCCGCCTGGCGCTGGCATTGATCGTGCGGCAAAAACCCAACCTGCTGCTACTGGACGAACCCAGCAACCACCTGGACGTGGAAACCCGTGAGGCACTGTCCACGGCGCTCGCCGAGTTTGGCGGTAGCATGCTGCTGGTCTCGCATGATCGCCATCTGTTACGCACCACCGTCGACAGTTTCTGGATCGTTGCCAATGGTGGCGTACAGGAATTCGATGGCGATCTTGAAGATTACCGTAGCTGGCTGGCAGATCATGGCAGCCAAGTGAGAGCGCAGGAACGCCAGGAACGCACTGCCCAGCAGGATGCCGCAGGCACTGTCGACAGGCGTGCTCAGCGTCGCCTTGAAGCGGAACTGCGGCAGCAGCGCGCAGTCAAGCGTCGACCACTGGAAAAAAAGATAAACAAAGTAGAAACAAAAATGGATACCGCCACGCAGCGGCTTGCTGAACTCGACTTGGTGATCGCCGACGCAGGCCTATACGATGATGAGCGTCGAGACGAACGTTTGCGCGTGCTGAGCGAACATGGTGAACTGAGCAAACAACACAGTGCCCTTGAAGAGGAATGGCTGCTGCTGCAGGAAGAACTCGAAGCCGTGGACCGCGAGTTTTCAGAATAA
>JBAYOJ010000054.1:0-10559 GCA_041678385.1 Burkholderiaceae bacterium
CATGCCGTTTTATCACCCGGTGGTGGAAGAGGGCGTACGCACGGCCTTGCAATACCTGGCGAAGGAACTGGCGGGGTGATGCCGGGCATGTGAGGCGCCCTCATGCGCGCGATGCTTCAAAACCATTCAGCCTGCATATCCATCGCAGTGTCCTCCAGGCGGCGTAACAGGGCATGTTGTGCCGTGTTGCGCGGTAGCTCACATCTGAAGTACCAGTCACATGCGGCGAGTTTCCCGGAAATGAAGGCCACGCTTCGTGTCGGGCGTTCAGCGGTGCGCAAGGCGGCAAGCGCTTGTTCCAGCCATATCCAGGCTACTACGGTACGGCCAGCCGTTTCAAGATAAATGCTTGCGTTTCCGAGGGCCTTGCGCCGTAATTTCTTCGTCTTATTCCAATTTCAAACCGTTTTATCTGAACTCCTCTAGTATTCTGTGCAACTCGCTGATGATCATGCTTATTTTCGGGTTGATCCGGGCAATGGGTCCGCCGATTCCCAGGGCGACGAGATCGCCTTGAATAGTGCATGGAAGCAGCGCGGCCACCATCCCTGTGTTGTCAAACACGCCGCCTCTGGAAACGACAAAACCAAATTTTTGGTAATGCTCAAGATGCTGACGCACCTGGGATAGGCTTGTTTTTTTGATGATCCCGCGTCGTTCGCGTTGAGCCTGGGCAACGATACGCCGCAAGGATGAGTCATCGTGTTGGCTGAGCAAGGCTAGCCCTGTGGCTGAGGTACAGATGGGGCGGAGTACACCTGGCAGCGTCGGCACGGCAGTTGGGCGTTTTTGTTGTTTAACCAGGACATAGCGTGCGTACGTGCTGCGACGCACAGCGGCCACCGCTGTCTCGCCAGTTTTCTGGTGCAGGGTTTCGATCGCCTTCTGCACGAAGACGTCGCTGGCCACGCCATCGTCGCCGATCCAGCTGCCCAGATGAGATACCTGGGTGGTGGGCACATACTCGTGTGTGCGGCGATCATGGGCGATATAAGACAGATCAATAAGTGTTCCAAGCAACGCTGCAGCGCTTGACTGGGGAATGCCTGTAAGGTGGGTGATTTCTTTGAGCGTCAGGGGTGTCTGTACTCGATCAAATAATTCGAGTAGCTGCACGACACGCGCCGCGCTCTTTACGTGACTACTGCTCAATGCTTGCCTCCTGGCATCTCGCACGGATGCGCTCGATGGGCGCGCGATCGATTTTTGATGATTTTCTCTGTGTTTCCACGTATGTGGAATGCCGATGATGAATATAGCGATTGATCTTGTCCTTGTATAGAGCGCCAACCTATAAAGAGAGCCATTAATTAAAAGGAGGAGAAACTGATGCAGTATTTTTGTTCGATCATATGTGCTGCGGTGATGGGTGTGACCACGGCTTTGCCTGCGTCGGCTCAGGCGGATGATTATCCTGACAGACCCATTACAATCATCGTTCCTTTTGGCGGGGGAAGCGGTTCTGATGCGACCGCCCGCTACTTTGGCGAAAAAATGTCCAAAATTCTAGGGGCGAGCTTCATTGTTGAGAATAGGCCGGGAGCTGCGGGGGCGATTGGGATGATGGCAGCCAAGCGCGCGCCGGCCGATGGCTATACCATTGTTCAGGCTTCAATTTCACCGCTGGTCGTCAATCAGGTCCTGGTCAAGGAGCTTGGCTATGACCCTGTCGAAGAATTTGTGCCATTACTGGGTTATGGCCGAAATATGAACGTGTTGATCGCGCCTATTGATTCAGAAATAAAAAACATCGATGATCTGAAGCGCGTTACCGGTCAGACCGGGCATGAGGTGAACGTAGGCACTTATTCAACAACGCTGCAGCTGGCGGCAGCGTGGATGGGCGATGAACTGGGTGTACAGTTCATGAACATCCCCTATAAAGGACAAGCTCAGGTCATCAATGATTTGATGGGCAGCCAGATCGACCTTGCCTTGGTTGATCTTGGGGGAGCCAGTTCCTTGCTGCATGAGGGTAAGGTCCGGGCAATCGCCGTGACAGGTGAAACACGCAGTGAGGATTTTCCCGATGTGCCCACCATCAAGGAAAGCGGCGCCGATGATTACGTGCTGTATAGCTGGAATGCGTTCTATGTGCGCGCTGAGGTGCCTGATTCGATTCGCGCCAAGCTGTCGGATGCAATCAAGCAAGTGATGACTGACCCAGACACTGTGGAGAATTTTTACAGTCCCAAGGGAACGGAAGGCGTGCCTTTGCCCGCAAAGCAATTACGTGAGCTCCAGAAGGAGCAGATTGCCCGCTTCGAGGCGGTTGTCCAAAAGCTTGGAATCGAAAAAAACTAAGCAGAACCACCAGCCGCACTCACCTGCGGCTTTATGGCTGACAAGAGGCTGATGTGTATCCAAACAGAAATCCACTAAAGGTCAAGCTGGACAATGATCGTTGTATTCATGGGCTATACATACAGATGGCCGGGCCGGAAAATGTCGAAATTGCCGCTGCTGCAGGTTTTGATTATGTCATCCTGGACGAAGAGCACGGTGGGTTCTCCTATTCGGAAACGGCGCAGCTGATTCGTGCGGCGGAGGCAAGCGGAATCGTGCCTGTTGTGCGCGTGAGCGAACAGAGTGCTTCAGCCATCAGAAAGGCGCTGGAGGCGGGTGCCATGGGTATTTATGTACCCAATGTGAAAAATGCCCAGCAGGCGGCGCAGGCTATTGCTGCGGCTAAGTTCTCGGCGGTAGACACCGCCGGCATACGAGGCGCATGTCCCACCGTGCGGTCGGCGCGTTCCCGGGGGGCTGTTGAATGGGCGTCGTACGTCGAATGGTCCAACAGCAATATCATGGTTTCCTTGCTTATCGAAAGTCAGGAGGGGGTGGATAACTTGGCTGAAATCCTGGCAGTACCAGGCATTGACACCATTGTGTTGGGCCGTTTTGATCTGGCCCACGAAATGGGGTTGAACGGGGATAGGTATGGAAAGGTGATGTCTGTTGTATTTGAGAAGTTCGTGAGCTATTGCGAGGCCGCCAACGTACCGTATCTCACACGCCTGAGCACGCTCGACCCCCATGATGCCCGATGTGAATATGACGACTGGGTCAAGCGGGGCGCCAGGGTCTTCAACTTCGCTTCTGATCGTGAGCTGATCGCAAAGTCGTTTACTCAGGCGATTCAGCCTTTCATTTGCAAGCATCCGTTGGACGCACATTGAGTCTCTGCATGCTCTAGTATCAATACTGTTTAGTCAGTAACGATTTTTAACACCCGTAGCTATCGCGAGCATTTGCAACGGAGCAGATCGCCCCATTCCGTAGATGCACGCGGCGCGGGAACTTGATCAGAGGGTCCCTGGCACGCACCCCGCCGGGAACAGCTCATACTCGCTGAGTTCCGTTCTACTGAACGCCTTTACACCGGCAGGCCTTCACGATGGCGCCTGGCCGCGTAGTAGCGCCAGAACAGCAGCGCAGCGGTTGCTCGGTACGGGGCCCACTTAGCAGCCATGTGTGCCAGCTTGCGCGGCGTCGGATACGGGTCGATATTGAAAGCATCGGCCACTGCGTTGCGCAGGGCCAGATCCCCTGAGGGAAAGATGTCGAGGTGGCCTGCGCAGAACATCAAATAGATCTCGGCCGTCCATGGCCCGATGCCCTTATAGCAGGTCAGGCCGGCGATCGCGGCCTCGGCTGGCAGCCCCGCAATTACCTCAAAATCAAGCTCGCCGGCAAGCTCGGCTTCGGCCACACCTGTAAGCGTGGCGTGCTTGCCCCGGGACAAGCCCACCCCTTGCAGCCCGTCTGCGCCCACCGCCAGAAAGGTCTCAGCCGTGACCGTGTCCAGACGGGAGGCGAGCCGGCCCCAGATCGCGTCCGCACTGGCCACTGACAATTGCTGGCCGCATACGATGCGTGCCAGCCCTGCAAAACCCGGTGTCCGGTTGCGTAATGAAAACGACCCGGCAACGTCATGGACCTTGGTCAGGCGCGGATCGATTCGCAGCAGGGATTCCAGATGCCTGGCCAAGATCATTTCCGAGTCCAGGCGTTCTTCATGAGTAATGATGGACATCAGTACCTCGTCAAGTTCCAAGGTGGCCATCCATTGTACGGGCCTCGTCGCATTGCCAGGGCAGTGAGCATCGGCGGAATGGGCAGCGCTCGGTCGTGTTACTCGAAAGTCCATACCGCTGTCTCGGAATCAGCACTGTCAGGGTAGGAGGGGGCCGCCGATGGGGCTGAAGGGGAGCAACGCCTCTTGAAGTATGCTGTCGACCCGAAATGGGATATTTAATTACAATCCAATAATGTAGCAAATGGTTTATTCATTGACCGCATTATTTATTGCCCGTATGCCCCGCTGGCGCGCTCCGAACTCCTGTTCTATCCGGGCTCTGTGAGACCTTGCATTTGGCTACGCGCGACTTCCCCAGTTGATGTGTTTGCTGGCCTGCGCCGCATAAACCCTGCCTCGTTCTCACCACCTAAATATGGTTGCAACCACGCTCGTCGCCATGCTGTGTGCACATCTGTTGTGCTTTTCAGGCATGTTTTTACTTATCAGTAAACGCCTGCCTGGAAACAGGATGGGAATGGATTTTTTTGCGGTAGGCAACCTTCTTCTGGCCTCGGCCTACATCCTGCAACTGCTTGAAAGGGGACCCGCATGGAGCGTGATGAGTGTCGTCAACCACACCTTTACGTTGGCCGCGCCCATTGCCTACTGTCTGGGCGCCATGCGTTTTTTTGGGCAACAGGTGCCATTGTGGCGCCCCTTGATGCTGTTTTCCGTGATCTATTGCGTAGCGCAAATTTTCGTGCAATGGAACGCTGGGCCCGCCGCGAGGTACGCGATGCTTGCGGCGATGGCGACCCTGCTTTTCTTTACCATGACAATAACCGCGATCCACGGCATGCGCACTTTTGCAAAAGACCTGTCCGGGGAGATGATTTTCTTTGCGTTGCTGATTGGCGGGATCTGTGTACTGAATGCCCTGAAGTTCATAAAAATTGTAGACGGTGGCCTGGATGCGCTGCATATGGACAGCCGTTTTCAAATGATCTTCTACATTTACATGTCAACGCTTGCCACCATGGTGCCGCCCTCTATCGTCTGGCTTGTATTGTGGCGACTGACCGATAATCTGCGCAACATGGCGGCCCGGGACCCTTTGACGGACCTGCTCAATCGCAGGGGGCTTTCAGAAGCGCTAGAAACCTATTTCAGTGCTCGAAATGCTGCACCCGCTTATTTGCTGCTGGTGGATGTCGACCACTTCAAGCTTATTAACGACACCTACGGCCACCAGGCCGGGGACGGTGTGATATGTCATATTGCCGACTTGCTGCGGTCCACGGTGCGTCGCGGCGACCTGACAGGTCGCATCGGCGGGGAAGAGTTCGTGGCAATCTGCTTTGAAACCGACGGCGAAGGTGTCAGACATTTGGCGGAGCGTTTGCGCACCCGGGTTGAAAGTCACGCGGCCCAAGCGGATGGCCATCTGCTGCCGTGTACAGTCACCATTGGGATTTCACCAAGTTTCTATGGCGCACATGGCCTGGAAAATGCCCTTAGGCAAGCAGATTCCGCCCTTTACAAGGGAAAGACGGCTGGACGCAACCGGATCGAGCTGGCCGACGTTGCTTATGTGGCGGCGTAGCTAAGCATGATGGAAATCGGCATCGGGGTTGGTTTCATACCGGAGCCATCCCGCCACTACCGAAGCCCGGTCAGGGTGATCCATGGGATGGACCCGGCCTTCGCTAACGGGTATTTCCTTGAAGTCAAAAGGGCTCATGCCTTCAATGCATGCGACATTCACGCCATACTCATTGGGCAAGGAACGGCGCTGATGGAAGGTATATATCCCGCATTTCGAGCAGAAGTAATGTTTCGCCACCCCGGTCTTGAATTGGTATAGCGAAAGGGCGTCTTGCCCTTGCTGCACTTTGAGGTCGCCCAGATTTGCCGACACTGCTACGGCGCCGCGCATACGGCAGTAAGAACAATTGCATCGACGGGCGCCGCGTACGCCATCCGATAGTTTCAGCGTGAAGCGGACCGCCCCGCAGTGGCAGGCTGCCTGGTGGACAGGGCGGTTATCGGGATGCTGTTGAGTCATGATGACGGCCTTTATCGTTACGTATGGGATATATCCACGAAGACGTTCGCTGTCGTCACCTGAACCGGCGAGATATATCGGTCAAGAATCACCCCAGCAGCGCGCCACCGGCCCAGAAGGCTGCGTAAAGAAGGGCGCTGAAATAAATGACAGTCAGAACCGTGCTGACATAGCCCAGGATGACGAACACACCATCGCGCTGAATCATGCCAATGGCGAGTAACAGTATGCCTACCGCTGGCGCTGTATTCGAGAATGGGATGAGGCCGAAAGGGGCCATCAGCAACACCCCCCCGAATACCAAGACGCAGCCATTGATAACCGTCATGTACTTGGCCGTCATGCTGAGTGCTCGCGGCCGTACCCAGGCGTCGATGCGCGAAACGATGCGCACCCCCTTACGCAGCGTTGGCAGGAGCTTTTGTGCATCAAGCTTGCGGTCCAGGATTCTGTCTGGCAGCCACGGCATGCGGTTCAGCGTGATCGCTATGGACAACAGCACGATTGCGGCACCGAAAACAGTGGAAACCCCCGGTATCGAAACGGGAATCAAGAAGGGCAGCGTGGCAAATGCGCATAGCAGCAGCAGCCCTTGTTCGCCGATTGCGGCCATCAATTCGCGCAACGTTACCGTTTCACCGTGTATGGCGTCGACGGTACGAGTCAGGGTTGCACTGAGTGAAGTCGTGGTGTCTTTGAACTGCATCGTGTTTAATTTGCCCTGGTGAGCAGGGTGTCAGGGTTGGAATAGTGTTCCCAGCACCCGGCTTCCTTCATGCAAGCCGGTAACGGCTGTCATGTTGACCAAGGTGTCAAGGCCGAACAGTCTGATCTTACCGCGCGTCAGAACCCCGTGTCTGAATCCTTTCCGGAGTTTAGCGGTTTCGGCCTGAAATTATCATTGCCTGAGCCAGTGTGATCCAGGGTGTGACCATCACCCTCGTGCAGTTGCACTTCGTTCTCTATGATTCACTTACAGGGGGACTTGCGCCCACCAGAGCCCCCATGCTGGCCGTACATGTGAAAAAGCCTGCCCCAATACTGAGGCAGGCTTTGAGCATCTGCGATGACGCTTTGCCGGCTATGGCTGCTGAGGTTTCGCGGCCTTGCCAGCTATGCACCCATAGCGTAGAGCCAGCGAGACCCTTACTTGTCGGAACCTTGTTCTTCCTGTTCTTTTTTATTTTCCCCGGACTCGGATTCTGGGTTGGCTATCTTTGGGGCTTTCCAGTTAAGCGGTGGCGTGACGATGTCTTTCCAGGCGACACGTTTAGGTGTGGACATAGTTATCTCCCAAAGCAACGTGGCAGCGCACCGTGCGCCGCCACTACTACTGTATAAAATACCAGGATTTTTATATTATGTCAAACTGATATAGTCGTAAGCTTGGCTTATCAAGCCCCTGCTGCAGCGGATGATCGGGGCGCCGCCATCCATAAGCTATGGTGAAGCTCAATAGCGAAACCGCTGAATCCGGAAGAAAGAGAGCAGCCCCCATGACAAGAAGCGCCCTCGTGTGGCTGCGTCGCGATCTCCGCTGTGACGACCATGCTGCGCTTTACCAGGCACTACGCCGGTACCCCCGAGTGTATTGTGTTTTTGTATTTGATACGGACATTCTGGATGCGCTACCCACCCGCCAGGACAGGCGCGTTGAGTTCATTCATGCCAGTGTGATCGAACTGCATGCCCAGCTACAGGCGCTGGCCGCACAAAGTGGTGCGCCCGGCGGTGGGCTGATCGTTCGCCATGGCCCTGCTGCGGCCTGTATTGTCCGTTTGGCGCAGGAACTTGGCGTACAGGAAGTACTGGTCAACCGGGATTACGAACCTCAGGCCATCGCACGCGACCAACGCGTTGCCGAGGCTTTGGGTAAGGCAGGCATTGCATTCAGCGACTATAAAGACCATGTTCTGCTGGACCGCGGCGAAGTGCTGACGCAGCAGGGGCGCCCCTATAGTGTGTTCACTCCCTATAAGCGGGCATGGCTCCAGCAGCTGGATGCCTTTCAGCTCAGACCGTACAACGTGGTGCGTCATGCTCACCACCTGGCTGCAACGCCAGTCGGCGAAACCCTGCCCAGGCTGTCGGATCTGGGTTTTACACGCAGCAATCTGAACGAATTGCCCCTGCTCACAGGAACTCAGGGTGCGCAGCAGCAGCTGCGTGATTTCTTGCCGCGTATGGCGGCTTACCACGAAGCGCGCGACTATCCCGGCAAGAAAGGGGTTTCTTACCTGTCGGTGCATCTGCGTTTCGGCACTGTGTCCATTCGGCAGCTGGCGGCACTCGCTGCTAACCAGGCTGCCAAGGGCTGTGTGGGCGCCCAAACCTGGTTGTCGGAACTGGCCTGGAGGGACTTCTACTTCATGATTCTGTGGCACCACCCGCGCGTAGTCACGCAGCCGTTCAAGCCCGAATACGACGGCCTGCAATGGGACGACGCGCCTGAACTATGGTCGGCCTGGTGTGAAGGCCGCACTGGTTACCCCCTGGTGGACGCTGCCATGCGACAGCTGTTGCATTCGGGCTATATGCACAACCGCCTGCGCATGGTGGTGGCAAGCTTCCTCACCAAGGATCTGGGCATCGACTGGCGTCGGGGCGAACGATACTTTGCTGAACATCTGAACGACTATGATCTGGCCGCCAACAATGGTGGCTGGCAGTGGGCTGCATCCACCGGTTGTGATGCTCAACCTTATTTCCGGATGTTCAACCCGATAACCCAGTCCCAGCGCTTTGACCCTGAAGGCGGATTCATTCGCCGCTATCTGCCTGAACTGGCGCAGGTGCCGGGTGCGCACATTCATTTCCCCGCCGCCATGAAACCCGCCGCCCTGGCCGCCTGTGGCTTGCGCCTGGGTGTGGACTACCCCCTGCCTGTTGTGGAACATGCAGGCGCGAGAATGCGCACGCTTAAGCGGTTTTCCAACTTCCTCGCTCCGGTTGAAGGCCCCTAGACATAATGTATTGACCTACCGCACCTCAAGCGACGCGGATTACGCTTGAGGTTCTACAACCATCAGGCGCAGAGCCGTAATTGAGGGGGTAGGTCAATACATTATGTCTAGGCGGCTTGCGGTTTTACAGTGGGTTTGCGGCGCAGCCCGACCCCCTGCGCTGCGCCAACGGCGCGGGCCCGCAACTGACCACAGCCGCCGTCCACATCCTGCCCTGCGCTATTCCTCACCTTCGTCAGCACACCGCGAGTTTGCAGAGAGCGGACGATTTCGCGAATGCGGCTGGAATCGGGGCGCTCGTAGTCATCGCCTTCGAGATGATTGAAGGGAATGACATTAAGCACGCCGTACTTGCCCTTGAGCAGACGCACGATGGCATCGAGTTCATCGTCGCCGTCGTTGACGCCCTTGAGCAGCGTCCATTGATACTGGATCGGATAGTTGGTGTCGCGAGCGTATTTCTCGCCGAGCTCGATGAGTTCTTCAGGTGAAATTTTCGGGGCGCGAGGCAGCAGGTATGCGCGCAGATCCGCTTTGGTCGTGTGCAGCGACAGCGCCAGTGCGGGTTTGACACGTTGTTGCGGCAGGGCTTCGAATACGCGTCGGTCGCCCACGGTGGAGAACACCAGATTCTTGTGACCAATATTGCCTTCGGAGCCAAGCAGATCAATGGCTTCGAGCACGTTGTCGAGATTGTGCGCCGGTTCACCCATGCCCATGAAGACAACTTTTTTCACCGTCCGCAGACGCCGCGCCAACACGATCTGGGCGAGGATTTCCATGCTCGTGACCTGACGGATCAGACCGCTCTTGCCGGTCATGCAGAAGCGACAGCCCACCGCACAACCGACCTGCGTGGAAACGCACAGCCCATCGCGCGGCAACAGCACGCTTTCCACCATCTGCCCGTCGGCGAGTTCGACAAGCAGGCGTGAACCATCGTTGCCAGTGTGTTCGGAGCGGACGCGGGCAAGGCCGTCCAGTTCCGCCGTCAAGGCGGGTACGGCATCGCGTAGCGCGAGAGGCAGAAAATGCTCTGAGCTCCGCCGTCGAGTACCGATATCCAGCGCTTGCCCTTTCAGCCAGACGCGCACGATCCGGCCACGATGAACGGGCAGGGCGCCGAGAGCGGCGAGGCGTTGGTCAAAGTCGGAAAAGCGCATGGGGGCGAAGTTTACTCTAGGCTCGGGAACGGGGTGTTGGTGAGGGGGGTTGGCGACTGCGGGGGTTTGGGGGAGGGAGTGATAACTGACGTATAGTCGCTTATCGGCCAAGAGCTGCCGTTCGCTTCCCTGTTTAAGGCTTGAAGGTACACGCATCGCCTAAAGGTGTTTTTTTAATTCAATAATCGTTGTATTATTGAACAATGAATGAAGACCAAGCCATTTCCGCTCTCGCAGGCCTTGCCCACCCTCAGCGGCTACGCGCGTTCCGCGCCCTGGTCGTGGCCGGCCTTCCCGGCCTCACACCCAGCGTGCTGGCGGATCAGCTCGGCGTTGCAAGAAATGCG
>JBAYOJ010000055.1:0-10523 GCA_041678385.1 Burkholderiaceae bacterium
ATGTCGGTATACTGGGATGAGGGGCGCACCGAACTGGAGGCGTTTGCCCGTGCCGCCACGAAGCCTCACGACGGTCATGCCTCACCGTTCAACCATTTCATCAAGCCCGCTCCCGACCAGATGCTCAGAGCGACGATTGGGTTGGCCCTTAAGCGCGCAAGGCTTGAAAACGTCTACAATGCCCTCCGTGGCCGCGATGCCAAGACCGGCATCGACAACCCGGAAAGGCGCGATGAGCAGTTTCAAAAGATGCAGGCTGGACAGGCGGAGGCACTGAATCTGGCAAACTGGCACCATTTCCTTAGCGCGCTGACTTTGGCTGGGTATCGCGGGGAGAAGATGATCAGCTCCGAGACGGCGATTATCTACAGCTATGTGCTCTACTTGGTCGGCATCGTGGACTATGGCATTGACAAGCAGTCAATGCGCCAGGCCATCGCCGAGTTCTTCTTCATGGCGGCCTTGACCGGCCGCTATACGAACTCCCCAGAAACCCGGTTTGAGGCGGATCTGGCTCTCGTTCGGGATCTGTCAGGCGGTACAGAGTACCTTGCGATGCTGCGCAAGATCTGCGCAACGACGTTGACGCCCGATTACTGGAGCATCACGCTGCCCAGTCAGCTGGCGACCTCTGCCTCCCAAAGCCCGTCGCTTTTTGCCTACAACGCATCGCTGATCAAGCTTGATGCCTGCGCCCTCTATAGCCCGGTGAAAATCGCAAGCCTTGTCGACCCAGCCGTGAAGGGGACCAAGGTTGCCCTCGAACGGCATCATCTTTTTCCACGCGCCCATCTTGAGGAAACTGGCATCCGGGAACTGAAGAAGATCAATCAGATCGCAAATTTCGCGCCGGTAGAATGGCCCGAAAACATCCGCATCGGTAAGAAGCCGCCGTCAGCCTATGTGCCACCGTTGGACGCTGCGCTTTCCGCGGAGAAGCGAACGGAGCTCTATTTCTGGCATGCGCTTCCGCACCTGTGGTGGGAGATGCCTTACGAAGCTTTCTTGGTCGAGCGGCGGGAACGCATGGCGCGTGTCATCGAGGCAGCTTGGAAGCTTCTCAATGGTAATGGGCCGAGCGTAGCGAAGGCGGAGATCAGCGTCGCAGAGCTGATAGAGACCGGTGAAACCGATGCCGTCGAGTTCAAGTCTACACTGCGCGTCAATCTCCACACCGGCCAGCAGGACGACAAGATTCATGTGTCAGCGTTGAAAACCATTGCCGGCTTTCTGAACGCCAAGGGTGGGACGCTACTTCTCGGGGTCGCCGATAATGGCGAAGTGCTCGGGCTCGAAGCCGATGGAAACCAGGGTGTCAGGCTGTTCTGCCGAAGGCGCAAAACGTCTTCACGTTCGCCGCGAAGCACGCGACGGACGAGCCCGCGGCTGAGGCCGGTGATACGGACGATCCGCTTGATGGGCACGCCTAACCGCGTTGTTCAGAGCCGACTATAGTGGGTCGCGTCTGACATGCCGCGTTTGCGGCACAGCTCCGAGACCTTCGCTCCGACTGCATACTCCTGCAGAATCCCCACAATCTGTTATGATCTGGGCAGGTATACCCCATCTGGCTGCCTATCGGATCAGAGCCGCGCTGGCCCATGCGGCACCTGGACTGGTATGGTCAGGAAAATGCAGCGCCCGACACCACGGCGCTGATGGGTCCCCAATGGTAAATCAGGAAGTATCTGCCGGGCGCCCTCAAGCAAGATGAGTTGCCGCAGGCACGGTTGATCGAGCAGGGGCAGAACGCTGGCAACCTCGACCCCTTCACCGATCACGATCACGTCCGGTAGCGGATCGCCGGTTTTGCCGATCTTTTCCACAGCGAGGGCGACCAGCGGTGAAGGCGACATCAGCGCGTCCAGCCGCGCCACCTGACTGCAGACGTCACGACCCGGCGTCAGATGCAACCGAACCAGCCGGTGGTCGAAACAGGCCGCCAGAAGCGCAGTCTCGGGTGCTTGAAGATGGATCGATACAGACGCACCCTCTAGGGCCTCTGCCAGCGCATCGCACTCTTCGGGATCGAAGCGCAAAAGCGAGCCTTGCAAAGCCTTGTGCTCGGGATAACGGTCCCAGATGAGGGCAGCCGCCCGGAGCCCTTGTCGCAGCAATTGACTGACGGTTGCGGGATCGGGAAGCCCTTCCCGCCCCCTCTGCCCCAGTCCCAAAGGCTGCGTCATGATCCTTTCATCTGCCAGTGACTGGTTGGAGCGGCGCAGATCTTCGATTTGCGTGGCGGTCAGGGGAATTTTTGGGCAGAATTTGGGTTCCTGCGAATCCGCGAAAGCCTCGGCATGCAGACGGCGGAAGGTGTGCTCGATCTCCAGCCGCAGCGGAGCCCGAATTCCGGCGCAGACGGCGTTCAGACGGCGCTTTCCCTCGATCAGGGTCTCGGATTTTTCGCGGATATTGGAATGCTGCGAAGCTGCCGCATCGGGATCGGTCACGGGCAGCCCCGTGGCCTGCAGGAACCGCGTCACCAGCGGTCCCTCATCCGAGGTGAAGGGAATGGCCCGGACCTGCCCCGCACCCAGCAGCCTCGCCACATGCTGCAGCCGTGCGGGATAATCGAGGATGCCCTCCTGCGCCGCGTTCTGCACGAAACGGATGAAGCTGTCGGTGCGACTGCTGAACCCGCTCAGCGTGTTTTCGATGTGACGCGAGCGCAGCCAGTCGAATTGCGGCCGTAACACCGCCCAAACCTCCAGCGCATCGGCGCTGAAATAGCGGCCTGCCGCCTCCAATACGGAATCGGGCTGGTCCGAAAACATGTTCTCGACGCTGAGGACCAGCGTGTGATGCGGGTGGGACGCCAGTTCCTGCTCGAACGCCTGCATGATCTCGTCGCCCTTCAGACCATGCAGCAGCAGCAGATGCCCGGCAGTGCGGCTGTGATCGAAGGGGTTGCTTCGCTTCATGGTGGACAGAGGGAAAAGAACCCCCTGCGCCAGCATCGCATCCCGTTCCGCCTCCAGATAGTTCTGGATCGAGGTGCTGCCGGCCTTGGTCTGTCCGATATGGAAAATGACCCGGCGCGGGGGGCTCATGAAAGGCTCCTAGACCAAACCGGTTGCAATTATCGCAGAAACCACACGCCCATCTATGGCGTGTCCAAACTTTCCATTTACGATGGCCTCTGATAATATCTGTCGGCATGATTTTATATTTTGTTCACCCCAGATATCAGAGACATTTGGTTTCTGGACGGCGCGTTCAAACTCATCGTTTAGCATATCAAACGTAGTACGATCCCCCCTTTCAACGCGAGCGAACTCAGGCGGTGTTGGCGCGTATAGAGAGCCAGGGCGTGCCTCATTTTTTATCTTTATGTACGTGAGACGAGAAATTATATCAGGTGTCGCTTTTTTCGATTCTTTATCATAATCTTCATACATAAGCCCACCCACTAGAGACTCCATAATATCATACTGCAATTGGGCAGATTCAGTCATTTCAGAAGTTGCCGCGCGCACTACTCCCTCGAAATATCTTGATGCCAGAGGTGTATAACTCGTTAGGTATTGTGGCGACCGCCCAGTGTGGAACCTATTTCGGAAGGTGCGATAATGTTGAGTAAGTGCGCTAGGGTTTTCTTCGAGACAATTAGTTGCGAGTTGAGTGTAATTTTCTTCAATCTCACGCTGTAATGCATCTTTATCCTTCCCCTCGGGCAAGGCTTTTAGCAGAAGCGGTAGGGCCACTACTTCATCGTTCGTACCAACGTGCTTTGCGTACCAAGGGCGGTGACTTTCGCCACCACCTCCTCCGAATGAAATATCATAAGCGGATGGACCCATGTTGGGAAAATAAATCGGAAAATATGATCCAAGACAGGAGTGTTTCCAAGATGCATAAGATTGCGTCGGAGAGAGCCGGACGTAATTGTCACCGACGTTGACGTTCAACGGAAATCCATACTTCTTCGATAGCCCAGTAGCCACCCGGACATCATCCATACTGCGTTCGGAGACGCCGCATCTAAACGTTAACTCAGCTTTTTTACCAATGCCTAACCGCTCTTGAGCTTTCAGCAGAAGCGACAGGACGGTGCGCGAATCCATTCCGCCCGTAAGGTCTGATCGGGCGATGACTCTTTGATCCGATAGCACTGTTTCCATTCTCGAAACCCACAGCTCTACCGCATCAGATAAAAGATCACCATAGGCGCCCCTCCTAATCGGAACAATATGAGGGTACGCTAACGCCCTATCGTCGCTAATATCCAAGATATAATTCAAAGGCAGAAGATATACACCTTCAACAAATGTATTAAATGAAGTAAGCTGGTTGAATATTGCACCGCGCGCAGTTACGCAGGTTAGCCGGTGTGGATTTAATTTCACATCTACATTTCTGGACTGCATATGTTCAATTATTCTCGGTATAGAGTTTGATACCGCCCACTCTCCATCTATCCAATAATAGAATATTTTCTTGAATCCATTAAAGTCAGAATAAAATAAATATCTCCGGCCTTGACGAATCATTGAGGCATATGTGCCATCCTCGCCGGGAGGGATGCTCAATCCAGTTGCATCTAAAAATGCTGCGGCGCCTTCAGCGCCGAAAATCATATCCCTGCCGTGGAAGCAATAACCCTGAAAGAATTGATTGTGCGAATAGTTGCGATCAATAAGGAATGTCAGCCCCAAGGCGTCGGTATCATTGTTAGTCATTGCCGCTCCAAAAAATACTTATTCAGTTCGATCACGTCTGCACATTGCAGATCAACCAGCACACTAATCGCGCTGCCTTACCACGCCCCGCTTTTATATTATCCGGCAGTTACTTGACGAGATTGTAAAGATCAGGATTATGCTTAACTTGCGCAATCATGCTTTTCCTTATTGGCGCCGACTGATGAATGCACGACTTGACGTGCTCCAATGGAACAACCATTTCTGGAACGGCTGTATAACGCCGCCTGTCCTGTACTATCGGCAAATACACATCGCCATCTGCGTAGGAACTCAACCAAGTCGTCCACGAATCTTTGTAGGTTGCGCGTGAGTTAGACAGCTTTCCGTTATTCGCGTGGATACCATGCAATGGATGATTGGTCAGACTGCTTTCCGCGTCCAGACAAATCATACTGACTGTTTCAACAGTGTGAAATTTATCTCCAATGAGGGATTGAGTACGTGCGATCATCTCGCTATCGGCCCCAAAGCGCACGGAATCCCAAAAACCGATCCGCTTCCTCAGGGTATCACCGTGAAACAGACAAGATATCGATGCGACCCGCGCCACACCGTCCATGGAAAAGCTGCTGATGCCCCCAAGCTTGGAAATATAACCCGACTGATCAACTCGCAACATGCAGGTGATGCTAGCCAGCGCATCGCGTTGGCTAGAATCATCATGATGTCGACTCAACCGCTGCGGATGCGCCCAGTCATCTGCGTCATGGCCGGTGATCCATTCTCCCTGCGCCATCGACAGGACGATATTTTTTGATACATATGGCCCGACGTTGATCGGATTGCGCCAGATCTTCACACGCTCATCACTGGCTGCGATCTCTTGCATCACGCCCCAGGTGCCGTCCTCGCTTGCATCATCGATGATCAGCAATTCCAGATTGCGCCAGGTCTGGGCCAGTATGGAGTTGGCAGCGGCACGGACGGTCTTCTCGGCGTTCCATGCTGGCATGATGATCGAAATCAACGGCCCTCCCGTAACGGTGGGCAGCCCGTCGGTGGTGAAACGGTCAAGCAGCATCTCGCCATCGCGCAGGCGCACCGGCACCGCGCCGAAATGACCGATATAGCTGTTGAGATGCCGCAACCAGCCGTCCCGGTCATTCCGGGCCAGAGCCGCATTGGCGTGCAGAGTATCTATCGTATAGTCAAGTTCCTTGGGCACATGCAGCCGGGCATAACCGATACCCAGGTCATGGTCGCCATTGCGGGCGATCTCGTGCGCGCGCTGCAACTCGCGCCCCTTGACAGGCGGAGGCAGCAAAAGCGCCCCGAATTGATGGGGGTCATCTGCAAACTCAGCCGCAGGCGCGCGGCCCATCAGATGCCCATAGGTGCGATAGTGATAGTCGGGCTCCATCCCCAGCGTGCCGACATCCGGATAGGCGTTGCGATACCAGACCGGATCGAACAGCTCGCGTTGGAACAGGGTTTCGATCATGCGGGCCTTGTCGGGCATGTGGTTTATCCTTGGTCCCGTCCACCTGAACCGCGCCGGCTGTTCCGCGCGTGGTCTGAGACATAGCCGCTGGGGGATGGACGATCAAGTTCCTGCAGCCACCGGTTGCGGATAGGCGGGTTTTCTCCGTCCCCGAACCCACGCGAAACTTGCGATCGGCGCCCTGAGGGCTTATCGCCCGGAGGTAGAGCGAAGGCGTGCAGTGCAGAAATAAGGCGTCAAGGATGATTGAACCCGTCAAATCCCGAGATCAACTGCCCCAGCGAGCGGACACATTCTTTGCGCCCGCGACGACCGAAACGCTGTTCTGGCGCCCGCGGTTTATCGCCAATACGCCGCTGATGCAGCATGTGCCGTTCCTGTTCTGGCTGGTGGGGGCGGTTCGTCCGCGCAACCTTGCTGTCTGCGGCAGCGGGAACGGGGTGGGGACCTTTGCGCTGTGTCAGGCGATGGACAAGCTGAATATCGCCGGGCGCTGCCTGGGCATCGGCTTCTGGAGCGATGGCGAGGATGGCAAGGCGGGCCCGGTTCCCGCCGCTCTGCGCAATCACGCCAGCCAGCTTTACGACGACATCCTGCAGTGGCGCAGCGAGACATCGGCGCGTGAGGCGCTGGCAGGGATTGCGCCAGGCAGTCTTGATCTGCTGTTCATCGACGCTTGCGATCTGCCCGATGGCGAATTGCCCCGAGCCGAGGAATGGCTGAGCGCACTGCGTCAGGATGGCGTGATCATGGTGCATGGCGATCCGGCCGCCGATGGACGGGCGGGCGCCGTGCAGGCCCTGTCGGGCGGACGACCGGTCATCTCCTTCGCCGATGAACAGGGGCTGGTGGTGCTGCCCCTTGGAGAAAGCCCTCCGGCCCGGTTGCGCGCGCTGCTGGAGATCAGCGATCACGGCGCCCTGCCCGGAGAGATCGCGCTGTTTTTCCGGCGCCTTGGTCAGGGGCATCTGGCCGTCGCGCAGCAGATCGAGGCCTCGGGTCAGAGCCGCAAGTTGACCTCATCGCTGAGCGCCATGCGGCGTGAACGCGATAAGGCCCTGAATACCGTCAAAGAGCTGCGCGAGGCCTATGAGGCCCGCAGCCGCAAACTGTCCGACCTTCAGGCAGAGCTTTATGACCGCGAATCCCGGCTGGCCGAGGCTCAGCCGCAAATCGAGGCCGCGCAGTATGAGGCAAGCCGACTGGCCGCCGAACTGCAACACACACGCGAGACCGAGGCGGTGACAGCGCAAGCCCGGATCACCGAACTGCAACAAGATCTGGACAAGGCGCGGCAGGCGACCGTCGCGGCAAAGGCCGAGCTGGCACGTGAGCGCGAGACCCGCTTTCACGAGACCGCGGCGCTGACACGACATATGGAGTCTCTGCGTCATGCCAAACAGCAGGCTGAAGCGCAGACGCAGAAGGCACTGCAGGAAACCGAACGCCTGAAGGCTGAAAAAGCGGTGCTGACGCAACAGGTTGTCGACCTGATGAACAGCACTTCGTGGCGGGTGACCGCGCCGATGCGCAAAGTCAAGACCGTGCTCAGCCGTAACTGAGCGCGAACGGCATCACCCGCTGCCCGTTTCCCAGTGCTGCAGGGCCGTCGTGATATCCGACTGGGAAACCTGTAATTCGGGCAGGGCCGGGAATGGCCGGTCCGGCATGGGGAATGGCATATAGAGATCTGCTGCCGCGGTCTGCCGATGCCACTCGCCCCAGTTGGCGTTATAGTGGCGACGCGTTGCAGAGATGCCGTCGGCCGTTCTCAGCCCATGTTCGGGATCATTGGTCAGCCCACCGGGCGAGTCCACACAGATCATCGCGAACAGGTCGAAGTCGCGGAAAGCCGGGCCAAGGACTTTTTGCGCGCGCCGGAGCATCTCTCCATCCGCGCCAAAGCGGACACAGTCGTAAAAACCCAGTTGACGCTGCAACGCCTCGCGCTCGAACAGGCAAGAGATGAAGGCGCGGCGGCGGATGCCATCGGGTGAATGATGCTGGCTGGAGTTAGCGACATTGTCGAACAGGCCCGCAGGATTGACCCGCAGCATCATGTTGGTGCCCGCCTTGATCGCCCCCTGACTGGCCAGAACGGCGCTCATGTGGTTCTCGATCCGCTGGGGATGGGCCCAGTCATCGGCATCATGGCCGGTCACAAACTCTCCACGTGCCTCTCGCAGCGCAAGGTTCTTGGATACATAGGGGCCAAGATTGCGGGGATTGCGCCGAACACGCACCCGGCTGTCACGCGCGGTCAGCCGCTTCAAGGCCGCCCATGTGCCGTCATCGCTGGCGTCATCGACGATCAGCAGTTCCAGATTGGACCAGCTTTGCCGCAGGATCGAATCCGCGGCGACCTCGACCGTGGTTTCAGACCGGAAGGCCGGCATGATGATGCTGACCAGCGGCCCGCCACACTTTTGCGCGATAGGATCGGTATGCAGCCGGTGCAGCAGGCTTTGCCCGGGGCGCAGCCGCAAGGGAGCAATGGCGTAAGGCGCGAGATAATCGTTCAGATGTGACAGCCAGCCCTGTTCGTCATCCGCCTGCATCGCCTTATTGGCCGCGAACAGCTTCAGCGGCCGTTCGGCCTCGCGGCCCAGAAAGCGGCGGGCCAGCCGCATGGCATCATCGCTGCGCCCCTGCGTGGCCAGCGCCATCGCCCCCAGCATCACCCGGTGGCGGGGCAGATCCAGCCCACCCGATTCCAGCCATTGTTGCAGCGCGGTCCTGTCCGCTACCACCAGTTCGGGCGCGGCTGCATGGATGAGCGCTTCGCTGAAATCGGGGCCGGGGTCGCGGCCCATCAGCATCCCCGCCGTCAGAAAATGCTCCAGCGGATCCAAGCCGGTCATCGCGACATCGGGATATTCGGCCGCATACCAGACCGGATCGAACAGCCCCGACGCCAGCAGGGCCTTGCGCAGGTCCGCCTTCATCATACGTCCCGAATAAGGTCACAGCCTCAGATCGGCTGCGGTTTTTTCAAACACAGACTTCATGTCGAACAGCACCCCGCCCGGTTTCAGCAGGCCGCGGATCGCCTCGACACCCTGCTGCACATATTCCCGATGTGCAACAGCCAGCACTACGGCGTCATAGCTGCCCGGCTGCGGCTGGGCCAGACTCATGCCATATTCATGCGCCAGTTCCCCGCCATCCGCGTGGGGATCATTGATCGCCACCTCGAAACCCCAGTCGCGCAGCGCCAGAACCAGATCGGTCACCTTGGTATTGCGGATATCGGGGCAGTCCTCCTTGAAGGTCGCGCCCAGGATCATCACCTTCGCGCCGCGCACCGGCAGGTCCTTGTCGATCATCGCCCGCACCAGACGGCGCGAGACCTCGCGTGGCATGCCGTCATTGATCTCTCGCGACAGGCGGATGATGTCGGGAATATGCCCGGCCTTTTCCGAGCGGTGCAGCAGGTAATAGGGGTCGACGCCGATACAGTGCCCGCCGACAAGACCCGGCTTCAGCCGCATGAAGTTCCACTTGGTCGAGGCCGCCTCGATCACGTCCGAAGTGTCGATCCCCAGCCGCGAGAATACCATCGACAGTTCGTTGATCAGCGCGATGTTTACGTCGCGCTGGGTGTTCTCGATCACCTTCGCGGCCTCTGCCACGCGGATCGAACTGGCCTTGAACGTGCCCGCCGGAATGATCGAGGCATAAAGCCCGTCCACGAAATCCGCGATCTCCGGGGTCGAGCCGGATGTCACCTTGATGATCTTGGTGATCGGACGCGCTTTGTCGCCGGGATTGATTCTCTCGGGGCTGTAGCCCGCGAAGAAGTCCTGATTGAAGCGCAGCCCCGAGACCGACTCGATGACCGGGATGCAGTCATCTTCGGTCGCGCCGGGATAGACGGTCGATTCATAGATCGCAACGTCGCCCGCCGAAATGACCTGCCCCACCGTCCGCGAGGCCGAGATCAGCGGCGTCAAGTCCGGCTTGTGATTGTCATCAATGGGCGTCGGCACGGCGACGATATAGACATTGCAGGACCGGATATCGTCCAGATCCGAGGAATAGCTGAGCCGGGGCGACACGCCAAGGTCGTCAACCTCGCCGGTGCGGTCGGTGCCCGCGCGCAATTCCGCCACCCGCTGCGCCGAGATGTCGAAACCCACCGTGTCGTAATGCTTGCCGAACTCCACGGCCAACGGCAGGCCGACATAGCCAAGACCGATGACCGCGATACGCGCCTGGGATGGTTTCATAGTAAGTCCTTCTGATCTGAAAACTGAACCGCGCCGGGTTTGCCGGAGGCTGATTGACGTTAGTTACGCGGCCACGGGTTCAGTTTCCAGAGCTGCATAGAAATTGGCTTCGGTTTCTGCGGGCGGGATGTTCCCGATGGGCTCGAG
>JBAYOJ010000056.1:0-10458 GCA_041678385.1 Burkholderiaceae bacterium
TCATCGTCTTTGCCGCCTTATCGCTCAGCTGGCAGATGAATTTTGCGCGCTGGGCCTGCGCAGGTATTGGCGCCCTGGTCATGGCCGCGCCCTTTGTACTCTGGACCGAAAGCAGCGCAGCCTATCTGTCGGATACCCTGGTCGGCGGCCTGATTTTCGGGTTTGCCGTTGCCACCAAGCCGGAGCCCGGGCCGAGCCCGCTGGCCCGCAGCACCGGGCCTTATATTCCGCCAGGGTGGGATTACAACCCTTCGGCCTGGACGCAGCGTGTGCCCATCGTGGCGCTGGCGCTGGTGGGGCTGTATGTGTCGCGTTATCTGGCCGGCTATCAGTTAGGCCATGTCGATCAGGTCTGGGAGCCGTTTTTTGCAGGGAGTGCGACCGACCCCAGAAACGGTACAGAGGAAATCATCACTTCCAGCGTTTCGGAAGCCTGGCCCGTGCCTGACGCCGCCCTTGGGGGCTACACCTACATGCTTGAGATCCTGACCGGCATTGTCGGTTCGCGGGCGCGCTGGCGCACCATGCCCTGGCTGGTGTTCCTGTTCGGGCTGATGGTTGTCCCGCTGGGGATAGTGTCCATCACCTTCGTGATCATCCAACCCATCATCATTGGTACATGGAGTACGCTTGCGCTTATCGGTGCGGCTGCGATGCTGCTGCAGATTCCTTATTCTCTGGACGAAATCCTGGCGGTACTGCAATTCCTGCGGCGCAGGATCAAAGCCGGCAAAAGCTTCTTGCGGGTGTTCCTGTTCGGCGATACCGATGATGGCGCGCGCACTCAGGCCACTGACGAGTTTGACCGCGCGCCGGGCCCCATCCTGAAGGAAGTCGTGCAAGGGGGCGTCAGGCTGCCCTGGACACTTTGGGTCGCGGCGCTCATCGGCGTTTGGCTGATGTTCACCCGAGTGACGCTCGGCGCCGAAGGGACTATGGCCAATGCCGATCACATTATTGGCGCGCTGGTGCTGACGGTGCTGTCAATAGCGGCTGCGGAAGTGGCGCGTGCGCTGCGCTTCCTGCTGATCCCCTTGGGCGGTGCACTGCTGGTGACCCCGTTTTTCTACGATGCCCAAGGCTTGCAGCTGGCCGCCAGCCTGGTTGCGGGCCTGGCCTTGATCGCCCTGAGTATTCCGCGTGGGCGGGTCACTGGGCGATACGGGCAGTGGGACAAACTCATTGTCTGAAGGGGGGTCACAACACGCTGCGTTCGGTGTCGTGCAGCGGCTCAGTGATCTTGATTTCATTCAAGCATGCTGGCACGGCGCAGGCAATGCTGTGGTTGCTTCCCTGCTTGCGGTGTATCGAGTACACCGTTGCCGGGGGAATATTGAGCAAGGCTTTTCCTATACGCGTTGCTTCAAGCCCAAAGCGTTCTAGCACCACATCCGGGATTGAACACTTGGGGCCATACGTAAACAGGAAAAACTGGCCTCCTGGGCGTAGTACGGAAATCCCGCCCTCGACAATTTTCTCAATGGCCGTCACAGGCATGTTCAGCAGCCCAAGGCCGCAAACCACGGCGCCGATTTCGCCGCGGTTCAGCAGAGGTGTTTCAGCAATCCTTGCCGCATCCATCCTGAGAATGGTGGCGGTTGGAAAACGTTCTTGCAGCTGGTGAGCGAAAATTCTGCTGGTTTCGATCAAAGTCAGGTCGTGCTCTTTCACGCCATGCTTGATGAGTTCGCGGGTGAACGACCCCGTGCCTGGCCCAAGTTCAAGCACGGGCCCCGTATCGGCATTGATTCTGCTGGTGATCAGCGCTGCCAGGGCCGGACTGGACGGGGATACGGCCGCCACACTCTTTGGGTTGCGCATCCATTCCCGAAGGAAGGAAATGTAATCAGAAACGGCCATTTGCTGAACTTGCAGCCTTCAGCGAAAAGCCCGCACCCGGTCCACCATCTGGGGCGCGCTGCCCAGGTAGTTGCCAGGATCGCATAGCGCATGGACCGAATCGCGGTCCAGGTGGGCGGAAACTGCAGGGTCTTCGACGAGGATATCTGCCAGCGGCTGATGTGAGTCAGCCGCCTTGCGGCACGCGTCGTACACGACATCGTGGGCCGTCTGCCGCCCGATGTGCGGTGCCAGACCCATCATTACGGCCTCGGCCACGATCAGGCCGGCGGAAATATCCAGGTTGCGCCGCATGCGGGCAGTGTCCACCTCCAGGCCGGCCAGCATGAACTTCGCTTGTTGCAACGCGCCGGCCGTCAGGACGAAGGATTCCGGGATCACCGACCATTCCAGGTGCCATGGGCCGGTGGCGCGTTCAAAGTCCTGCATCATCGCGTCCAGCGCCAGCCCTGCTTGCTGACGTACTATCTTCGAAGCATTCCAGATCAGCTCGCAGGAAATGGGATTCCGTTTCTGAGGCATGGTGCTGGAAGCACCACGGCCTTTTACAAAGGGTTCAAAAGCTTCAGCATATTCGTTGGTCATCATGATCATGACGTCCAGGGCGATCTTGCCCAGGGAGCCGGTTACCAGCCCCAGGAACTGCACCGCTTCCGCCAGGCCATCACGGGCAACGTGCCAGGCGATGGGGCTGGCAAGCAGGCCCAGTTCCTTCATCAAGGCGTCGCTCACGGCCAGACCGTCTTCGCCCAACGATGCCAAGGTACCCGCCGCCCCTGCCAATTGGCCGACCAGCACACGCGGTTTCAGCTGCTCCAGTCGTTCGCGATGCCGACGGATCATCAGCAGCCACACGCCGGCCTTGTACCCGAAGGTGATGGGTAGCGCGTGCTGAAGGTGGGTGCGGCCGGCCATGGGCGTGTCACGGTAGGTTTGCGCCATGGCATCCAGAATATCGTCCAGTTGGGCCAGGTCCTCTTCAATGATCTGCAGCGCCTCGCGTACCTGCAGAACCGTAGCCGTATCCATAATGTCCTGCGTGGTCGCCCCCCAATGCAGGAACTCGCCTTCCGGACCGCAGATTTTGGCCAGCTGATGTACCAGCGGCAGTATCGGGTAGCCGACGATTTCGGTTTCCTGCTTGAGCAGACCGTAGTCCAGTTTCGACACATCAGCGCGGGCAGCAATCGCGTCGGCCGCGTGGCGGGGAATCACACCCAGCTCGCCCTGCACTTTGGCCAGCGCAACCTCGACTTCCGTATAACGGCGGACGGTTGCTTCGTCGTCGAACACCGCTCGCATGCGATCCGTACCAAACATATCCTTGAAGATGCGTGATTCAAGAATCGAGACAGGCATGTATTCGTACCTCAGATAAGTTCATTCAGATCGCACCCGGCCAGTGCCACCGGCAGCGTGCCGCTTCCATCCTGGAATCGACCGCAGGCCGTTTAATGGAAGTCTACATGATGGAGCCGTCATGTGGCGGGAAATGTATCGTCGGGGTGGGTGCTGGTTAACGCCTGTTGTTGATATTCGGTACGCCTGCGGATGAACCGCCGGAACGAGGTTCTGAGGTGCAGCTCCATGGCGTTCCTGGCGGTTGCCCCATCACGTTCGGCGGCTGCAACTGTCACTTCTTCGTGATGCCTCAGGCTTTGTTCCAGTTCGCTGGCGTTGGAAAGGTAGAACGATCGGACCAGAACGGGGATGTCCGTCATAACTTCGAGAATGGACCTTAGCCGCGGAGAACCGCAGTGTTCCAGCAGTGTGCGATGAAACAACTGATTCGCAAGCTGAACGGCCTCGATATTGTTCGCTTCGATGCCGGCGCTCATCTGGACATTGATTTCCCTCAGGCGGGCGACCATGGCGTCCCCCCCGCGTTCGGCCGCCAGACTGGCGGCGTAGGGTTCCAACAACATCCTTAAGTGAAAGGTTTCCTCGATATCCCGGTCGCCCCATACCGACACATGGACTCCCTGACCTGCGTCAGAGGTGGCCAGGCCGTCCTCGATCAGCCGTTTCAAGGCCGCCCGGATGGGGGTGCGGCTTATGCCTAGCTGGCGTGAGAGCGGGGCTTCTTTGATTTGTTCACCGGGTGCGTAGTGGCCGCTGATGATGCGCTTTCGTAGCAGTTCGTAGGCTTTATCGCTTTCTCTCACGCTGCTTTCCCTCGCGTCAATTAGAACGCTCTATTTTCTCAAAAATGTACTCTTTATGTACTAAAAAATCTATTGCAACGCTATTACTTGATGTATATCATTATCAATGTGTTTTTTTTGTATTTTGACGTACTAAAAATGACCCTTACCTTTACGGCTAGCGACCTGTCTGCTGCGATGCCTAGGAAGAATAAAACATGAAATTCGCAATCATCGGGGGCGGGGTCGTCGGTACTTGCTATGCAAACGCGTTCGTTGCAAGCGGTCTGGAACTATGCGGAATCTGGGATATCAATCCCTCGAAGCCGCTGGAAGCGCTGGCTGCCGGGCTTGGTGTGAAAGTTCAGCAAGAAGCTGGTAATTGGCTCGCTGAGGCTGACTATGTGTTCAGTGCGGTGTTTGGCACTGCCTCTCTGACAGTCGCGCGACAAGCGCTGCCCCACATGAAAACCGGGGCTGGCTACATTGACATGACCACCGCGACGCCTGAAGCCATGGCACAGGCCTCTGAACGGGCGAAGACTTTAGGCCTGTACTTTGTCGATGTCGCCATCACCGGTGCTGTCAACATGCGCGGGGCACAGACTCCGCTACTGTGCGCAGGGGAAGGTGCCGAGGTGATCGCCGGTTTATTCGAGGGGGTCGGCGCACCGGTAAAAGTCGTAAATGGGCCACCGGGAAATGCGGCGCGGCTCAAGCTATTGCGCAGCATTTTCTCCAAGGGACTGGAAGCACTCACCGTTGAATGCCTGACAACAGCCGAGGTCAATGGCTTGCGGGCGCAATTGCATGAGGTGCTTCTGGACCTTGATCAGACGCCCTTGCAGGCGTTGATGGAAACGCTGGTGACAACACATATCGAACATGCCGGGCGACGTCGTGATGAAGTCGTGGAAGCTCAACAGCTCATGCGCGCCAATGGGGTCGAGCCAGTCGTGCTGACGGCGGTTCAGGCCTTGTTTGAACGAACTATCGATGAGCTGAAGCACAGTGAAGCGCCCAAGGCGGGGCCGGATGCCGCAGTGGCGTGGTTATTGCGTTCTGCATCGGGGCACAGTGAATCACAACGGGGCTGAACCTTCGACCCCGATAAGTTCAACGTAGTAAATGGAAAGCAACAGGAGACACAGGATGAATAAATTGAAGTGGTTGGCAAGCATGCTCATGATGTGCTGTGCTTTTGCAACGGCACAGGCGGCGTCGTATCCGGAACGTGCCGTCAAGCTGATCGTACCGTTCCCACCAGCCGGTGCGCCGGACGCGCTTGCCCGGATGTTGTCGGCTTTTGTCGAGGAAAAGTACGGCTGGAGCCTGGTTGTCGAAAACAAACCGGGTGCGGGGGGCAACCTTGCGCTGGACCAGGCGGCGCGATCCAGGCCGGATGGTTATACGCTAGTCATGGGTCAGACGGATAACGTCGTGCTCAATCCCCTGATCTACAGCAAACTGACCTATGATCCGGACAGGGATCTTGAGCCCGTGGGTTTGGTGGCCAAAGGCGCTTTGGTCATGGTCGTGAAGGCGGATTCACCTTATCAGACAGTCGACGACGTCATCAAAGCGGCAAGAGCGAATCCAGAGAAAGTCACCTTCGCATCCCCAGGTTATGGCACGTCCATCCATATCGTGCATCAGCTCTGGCAGCAAGCATCAGATATCAATATCACTCACGTTCCCTATAAGGGCTCGGCCTTCGCCATTCCGGATCTTCTAGGGGGGCGGGTGGATCTGTATATGGGGTCGGTGCCAACCCTGCAAGGTCAGATAGAATCCGGGGCGGTGAGACCGCTGGCCGTCACCTCAGACGCTCGCGTGGCATCCATCAAAGATGTCCCCACCTTCCGTGAGCAAGGCGTCGTAGGCGTAGAGATGGCTAGTGCCTTTGGCCTGCTTGCCCCTAGCGGAACGCCTGCGGATATTATCTCGAAGTGGAACACTGCCATCAATGAGATGCTCCAGTCTCCCGAAGTACATCAAAAAATCGTCCAGATGGGTGCTGATTCATTGGGTGGGACGCCACAACAGATGCGCGATCTCTATGCAAGCGACCGGCAGCGCCTGGGTGATGTGATCCGGGCGGCCGATATCAAACTCGATTGATCTCTTCTTTGAAAGGAATTCCCGATGTCTATCGGATTGCAGATTCTCAAACGCCGTCGTGCCGTTGATCTTCAGCTGGCGCGCGCTTTTCTCGATATCCCCGTTGCCAACGTCAGCGATTGTATGTGGCGGATGTCAGCGGCGGGGCCGGACGTGCGCCCCATGCATGCGGGCGGCCGCATGGCGGGCCCGGCGCTTACCGTCAAGGCCCGGCCTGGCGACAACCTGATGATCCACAAGGCGCTTGAGCTGGCGAACGCAGGCGACGTGATCGTGGTGGATGGCGGGGGCGACCTTACCAATGCGCTTATCGGCGACATCATGGTCGGGGAAGCCATCAAGCGCAAGCTCGGGGGGTTGGTGATTTATGGCGCCATCCGGGATTCCGGAGAGATTGCTACACTCTCGATGCCCGTCTTCGCCAGTGGGGTGACGCACCGTGGCCCTTATAAGGATGGCC
This sequence comes from Burkholderiaceae bacterium, assembly GCA_041678385.1. Lineage (GTDB taxonomy): Bacteria > Pseudomonadota > Gammaproteobacteria > Burkholderiales > Burkholderiaceae_B > Yanghanlia. Next base: position 6,586 of record JBAYOJ010000056.1, read on the forward strand.
CCGGGGAAATCAATGTTCCGATTGCAATCAACGGCATGATTATCGAGCCGGGCGACCTCATTATTGGCGATGACGATGGCGTTCTGTGCGTGCCTTTCGACTCGGTGAGCTCACTGCTCGAAGCGGCGCGCGAGAAGCAAAAGGTGGAAAGCAAGATGGTTGCCGATATCGAGGCAGGCAAACTGGATCGCTCGTGGGTCGATGCCACCCTTGAGCGGCTGGGCTGCCATATCGAGCGCTGAAGCGCGGGCACCCGTAAATGCATGACAACATGAAAACAAGGATATAGAGAGCTGCTATGAGTGACATCAATTTTCGCCCGCTGACGCCGACCTTCGGAATGGAAGTCACAGGCGTGGATTTTTCGAAGGAGCTTGCGTCCGATGACATCGCGAAGCTCAAGCAAATGTGGGCTGACGCGGGCGGCATGCTGCTCTTTCGTGACCAGAAGATCACGCCGGATGATCACGTAAGGCTGACGTCCTACTTCGGCAAGGTGCAGGACGACATCGCCACCCAGGCCCCCGTACTGGCGCATTACCTGCTGGAAGGCTACCCGGAAATCTACCGTGTCTCCAACAAGAAGATAGACGGCAAACCACTAGGCCGTGAAGACGCCGGCACCTACTGGCATTCGGATGGTTCGTGGATGACACAGGCGCCACGCGGCTCCATTCTTCACGCCATCGAACTGCCGTCGGCCGGCGGCGACACCATTTTCAACGACATGGGGGGGGCCTACGAGGCGCTTTCCGAACCCATGAAGAAGATGCTGGAAGGGCTGACTGCCCAGCATACTGTGCTCAAGGCTGCGCTTGAATCCAGCTATGCCAAGGAATACGCCGGCAAGCTGGATCAGGCCGCGCAGAAATCCGCCGTCAAGCCGGTCATTCTCAACCACCCAGTCAGCGGTCGCCCCGCCTTGTACGTCAACCCCGGTTTCACCACCCGCATTCTCGAACTTTCGGCTGCAGAAAGTGATGCTGTCCTGAAAATGCTGTTCGAGCATTCGACCCGGCCCGAATTCCTGTACCGCCATCAGTGGCGCCTGCACGACGTGGCCATGTGGGACAACTTCTCCAACATGCATTTTGCGGTCGCCAATTACAAAGCACACGGCTGGCGCCTGCTTAACCGTACGACAGTCCTGCTCGAAGACTGAAGGCTGAAGGTGAAGGGCGGGGAGCCATTCCCTGCCCGGCGGGGCCAGCCGCGGCGGCCCCACTCAAGGAGGCGCGATATGAGCGCGGATACACAAAGTGGCAGGGTGCAGGGGAACGCTCCCGTTGTAATCGTACCTGGCAGATACAAGGGCCGCGTTGCCCTGGTGACAGGGGCCGCAGCGGGGATCGGTGCGACCACCGCCCGCCGTCTTGCCGCTGAAGGCGCCGCCCTGGCGCTGGTGGACAAAGACAAAGACGCGCTTGAGCAAGTGGCATCGTCGTGTAGTGGCGTTGTGACGACGCACGTCGCGGATGTTTCCAATGCGGAAGAAACCGCCCGCAGCTTTGAAAGCATTATTGCGAAGCATGGCCGGGTGGACATTGCCGTGCTCAATGCGGGCGTTGAGTGCAGACGCGCTCCGATACACGAGACATCGATCGAAGACTTCGACCGCGTCATGGCCATCAACGTTCGAGGCGTCTTTCTTTGGCTGGCACGCTGTATGGCGGATATGCGCCAGCGCGAGCGCGGGGCCATCATCATCACGTCGTCCACAAGCGGCCTGCGCGCCACGCCGGAAATGGGGCCTTATACAACAAGCAAGCACGCAGTCGTCGGGCTGATGAAGTCGGCAGCGCTGGAAGGCGCACGTTTTGGTGTGCGTGTGAACTGCCTGAATCCGGGGCCGACAGAAACCCGCATGATGGACGCCATCAATGAAGACTGGGGCGAACTGCGTGAGGTGCGGGCGCGGTCAGAGGCGAAAATCCCGCTGGGGCGTTACGGCGCCCCTGAAGAAATGGCGGCGCTGATTGCCTTCCTGTGCAGCGACGAAGCTGCTTTTTGCACCGGGGCAACTTACCTTGCGGATGGTGGCATCCTGGCCGGGTAGTCTTTCGGGTACGCCAAACCAAGAACTGGACGCCGACGACTTCCTGATCTACCCCGTGCTGCGCATGTTGAGCATCGTAAAGGGCGTCAATTACCCGTCAGAGGTGAAAAATTACATGCAGCGCATGGAGCAGTCGACCGGTGTAGGCCTGCACCTGGATCAGGCTGCCTGACGTTATTTTTTCAGCTACGCTGAGGTCCACAGAATCGTCGTAGTCATCAATAGCGATCCTGGCGGTCTCGATAGTTGTCCGTGTTCGCCCCCTTGGCGATACCGGCCAACTGGCTTAATTCAGGAACAGGGATCAGTAGCACGCCTTTTCCCTTAGGGATGAAGACGAATTTCTGCCGCGCCTTCCAGTCCTGCTCTTCTCGTACAGCTTTAGGAATGGAAATCTGGAACTTGCTGGATAAAGTTGCAGTGATAGTCATTAGCTTATCTCACGTCATCGATAGGCACTTGGTAAGAATAATTCTGATCGTATTAAAAAACCAGCCACTCGCACGTACCGCTATTCCCCCCTGACCACCTTGTCTGCGCCAACCACGAGCCTGACGCGTTCCATGGCGGGCAAGGCTTCGTGCTCGCGCAATGTTTGGTCAATGGCAGCCAGCATGGCGTCGCGGCATTCCATGTCGAAGGCGAAGTTGGACACCCAGTACTTGATTGTGTAAGTGATGCCTTCCACGCCGTATTCCGTGGCGCGCACGATGGCTTTCTGGGTTTCCACCATGCCAGGGTTCTCCAAAGCCAGCTTGGCGGCTTCTTTCAGTATGGCACTCCCTTGAGCCGCCGAGACATTGTGCCTGAGGGTGATCTGAACACTGGCCTGATAATGCTTCCGGGGCGCGCTGTAATTGGTCAGCATCTGCCGGGAAATCTGGCTGTTGGGCAGAATCATATAGGTATCGTCGGCGGTCAGAATGCGGGTGGTGCGCCAGCCGATCTCTGTCACGCGACCGGTTGTGGTGGCGTCAAACTCAACCCAGTCCCCAATGCGAAAAGGGGCTTCCAGCCCCAGGGCAATGCCCGAGAGCACGTCGGCCAGCACATTGCGTATGGCAAAACCCAGTATGGCGATGATCAGGCCGGAACTGGCCAGCAGCCCGCCCGACGACTTGCCAATGAGCAGACCAATCGTCAGCATGGTTGCAATGGTGAACAAAGTCACCGACACCAGTTCACTCAGCAGCTTCGGCACCTTGCGCCGCCCGCTGGCTTTGCCCTTGCGGCTGACGAAGGCGCGGAAGGAACGGGCCAGCAGCCAGCCAAAAGAATAGAAAATCGCCGCGGCGGCGATATTGTGCAGGTTGGAAAGTTCAACATCGGGCAGCAGCGTGTGTATCTGGGCATGGAACAGATAGAACAGGATGGAACCCACGCACGCTGCAAACGGCCACGGCGAAAATGAGAGGCGTGCAAGCCGGCCGGGTTCTGGTTCCGGACTGCGCTTTTTCTTGCTTGAAGGCTTCATGGGATGCCGAAACTCCTGAAAACGGCGACGTCACCTCGTAGAAATTTCAAGGTGCGCGCTGACTGCATGGCAGTTCGATGATAGCGTTTTCTTGGTGATGTAAACGCGATGCTTTATGGGTCGCGAACGGGCTGACGACAATGACAAGCTAACGCGCAATTTTAGTGGGGCGTTGCTACCCCCAAACCACACTCCAATGAAGTACATTAAGCAGCGTTGCGGGCGCTGCTGCGCTTGCCAACCTCGTACCTGAAAAACAGATTTTGGAGACTGCATTGTCCAGCGCTTACATCCTTGCCAACGTCGACGTAACCGACCCGCAGCAGTATGAACAGTATAAAAA
>JBAYOJ010000057.1:0-10348 GCA_041678385.1 Burkholderiaceae bacterium
AGCAAAGAGGCCTGAAGGGTCGCCGTTGGCAAGCGCGGCTCAATGCGCTGGGTCAGGGCTACACTGTCTGACAGGCCGGCAGCACCCGCATCAAACTGCCACGCCATCTCAGCCCTGTCCCTGGGCCAGGCCAGCGTAGGCACCGTCACCGGCCAGGATACCGACCCCGACTGCGCCGGGTCCAGGCGCAGCTTGCGTGGCGGCAGGCCTGTTTCGGCACCTTGCTGCTGGTAACGCGCGTGAACTTCGATTTCGCGGTTGTGATCGCTACCGTTACGCACGGTGACTTCAACACGATATTCATCACCTTCACGGACTACCGGCGGCAAGCCAGGCACCAATTGCATGTCCTGGCGGGTGACGATGCTGGCGGTGCCGCTACCAAAGCTGCCGCCGCCATGGTCAGCCACGGCAACCAGCCTGAAACGGCTGAGGGCATCGTTCAGCCGGAAACCAAGCTCGGCTTCGCCGTTGGAATCCAGCACCACCATGGGCTGCCAGCTCAGCAAAGTATCGAACAACTGGCGCGTCGGCATGGCGCCCCCGCCCACGCCGGCCGCCACCGCCTTGCGGCCGTAATGACGCCTGCCTACCACTTCCATTTGCGTGGTGGCCGTGCGCACGCTCAGGCTGCGGCGGGGATGCATGGCTTCGTATAAGGACCAGCTGTCATTGGGCGCCAGTTCGAGCAGCGCTTCATCGACAGCGGCGAAGGCGACGCTTGCGTGGGCAGCCGGCGTGCCATCCGGGTGCCGGACACGCAACCATACCCGGGCTTCTTCCCTGACCTGCAAGACATCACGCTCTGGCGTAAGTTCAACGCGCAGGCGATCTGCCCCGGCAGCCACGCGGAGTTCAGACAAGCCAAAACGGAAAGACGGTTTTGCCAGATCGACCTGGCTGGTCACCTGCACATCTGCCGGGTTATCACCAAAGGCCTGCAGCCAATCGGCGGGACGCTTCCAGCCCCATTGAAAAAACGATTTCCCCGGGAGTTCGTACAAACGACCGCGCAGCACCAGCACTGAAACATAGGCATTGGGCCCCCAGGACGCCGATACGGGAATCCGTAACACTGGATTCTGTCCTGACAGCCGGACCTGCTGCGCCCAGAGCACTCCTTCGCGTTCTACGCTCACCAGCGCCACCGCATCCCGGAACGGCATACGGACCTGGAACTCTGCTTCTTCGCCCGGCACCCATTCCTTACGCGCAGGGATCAAGTCGATGCGATCATCATCCTGGCCATCGAACCACAGTTCCCCGGCCCCTGATACCCAAAGCGTGGAAGACGCCTGCGACTCACGGCCATGCCTGTCTTCCGCGACTGCCACAAGCTCATACGAGCCCGCAGCATCGAAATTTGCGCGGCAATGCAGGCGGCCGGAGACATCCGTCAGGCCCTCGCAGAGGGTGCCGAGCTCTCTGCGCTCCACCCGGCTGTCATAGCGATAGAAGCCCCCTACCATGCGCGTGCGAACGGTATAGGTTTTGCGCTCCACCGCCAGCAGGCGCATGGTGACACCTTCCTGCGGCACGGCATCCACGCCCAGCGCGATAAGGCTTACGGGGATATCGCGCCCGGCACGTTCCCAGCTTCCGGTCTTCAGGCCAGCCTGCACATCGGCCGGCCAGACATCGACATGGCGGGACAGGGTCTGGATTTCGCCGATAGGGTCGGCGAAACTGGCTTCCAGCTGCCAACGCTGTGGGCGCTCGACCACCGGCACGGCATCAAGCTTCACCGTCGCCGTCCCATTGGCATCCAACACGAATGGGTGAGCATCCACAAATAGCCGGCGCCGCTCGCCAGCGTCATCCTCGGACGCGTCCCCGCCCTCCCGTCGAGTAGACGGCACAAAACTGTAATCGTCGTAATCTTCAAAATGCACGAAGCGATCAGTCGCCACCGCGCTCAAGGCCACCTTCTGCCCTGACGCTGGCCCACCCGAAAGCCAGGCCAGCTGCATATCCACGCTCAAGCGCTCGGGGGCGACCAACACATCAGGTCTGTCGCCACCGTGCAGCACCAGCTGGCCCGCCAGGATGGGCAGACGGAATTCCTCGACGCGGAAGCGGCTGCTTCCGTACCACCCCTGATCCGCATCAGTCAGGCGCACTGAATACGAGCCGAGCTGCGCAGAGACCGGCAGACTGAACTCGTTCAAGGCGACGAGGCCCCCACTGGGTGTTTCTTCCCAGGACACCGGCAGCTCATGGCGTTGTGAAGAACCCTCGTGCTCAATCAGCAGCCGGCTCGGCCTGCTGTTCGCCGGCACTTCCAGACCTTCACGGGTTTCCTGGCGCAGATAATGCTTCATTGCAACCGTCTCGCCAGCGCGGAACAGGCTGCGGTCAAACACGGTATGCGTCAACAGCACCGGCTCGGTGTCAAACGAGGTCGGCACGTTGAAGCGCCAGGTTTCGATGCCCCGGTCCCAGCCGGACAGTACGAAGGCATAATCGGCAGAGCCGTATGCCTGAGGATGATCCGCGGCAATGCGGGCGGAAACGAAGAGCCCGCCCATACCCGTTTCATTGCAGTAATCAGGTGCATCCAAGGTCGCCATCAGTTGCCACACCCCGTTGGCATCCGTGCGCCCCCGGGCCAGCGGGCGCCCATTGCAATCCAGCACGGTGATATCCGCAGCCGCCACCGCCTGCGCGTCATCCAGGGTGGTTACCCATATCAGCAGATCATCGCGGCCCTGCTTCATGTGCACGGCCAGATTGGTGAGCAGCACGCCGGTACGCACATACATAGATTCCGCGTTTTCCAGCAAGGACGCACCCAGTCGGGGCGATTCGATTTCCAGCACATGGAAGCCCGGCTCTTCCAGCGGGATGCCCACCACTTCCAGGGGCCGTTGCTCTTGCCCGACCTCGCCAGGCAGCTGCAGGCGTCTGACACCGGCTTGCTGTTCCAGCAATGAAACCGCGCGCACGTCGATGCGGTCATCCCAGGCCGAAGTGTCGTCTCCAGGGGCTCGGCCGGCAATGATGTCTTTCAGCTGCGCCCTGCTCCAGCGGCCGCTTTCCAGGCGTTGCAGGCGTGCATACCAGCGCAACACCTCGGCATCGTCCACCGTCCGCAGATTCGTCACCTGGCCCGCCGACCAGTGTGCGCCACGCAGCACAGGGTCCGCCTCTATGTGCCGCAATGTGACCGGCACGGCGGCAGCTTGGGCGACTCCCGTCTCAGGCGGCGCATGAGCAAAGCGCTCCAGCACCCCAAAGGATCCAGACGCAAAACGGGCCAGCGGCGGGTAGTCGGCAATTTCTACCGTGAGGGGATAGCGGTCCGCATTGGCCAGCGCTCGCCTGGCATCATCGCGCAGTTCATCGGGCAGCGTCAGTGTCAATGTGGCATCCGCCGGAAACGGACCGGGATAATTCAGATAGGACACCGACCCTTCGTCCTCATCGCCTTGCGCCGGCTCGAATACGTGGCCACCCCCTTTCAGGCTGATGCCCGCCAGGGCCTCGCGCGGCACAGGGGCTGAGAACACCACTTCGACCGGCGCCACCGGCAGGCAGGGCCGCCCGGCACGTTCGCGGGTACACCGCAAGCTGGCGGTAAAGGGCGCCCGTACCTTGTAGTTCAACACGTGGGCATGTTCGGAAGCCGGCACTGCGTCCGATTGGCCAAGCGCACGAACGCCTGGGCCAATGGCCAGCCTGATCTCGCTTTCGGGCGGCAGCACCCGCGCACACTGCAGTAACGCGAGCATGGCGGCATCATGGGGTACACGCATATGGCTAGCTTGCAAGAGCGCTTCCCGGTGCTCGTCGGAGACCACCCGAACCGGAATTTTTTCTGCCAGGCCTTCAATCGCACAATAACTGTGCCGGGCCAGTTCTTCCGCATCAACCGGCGCGTTGAAACCCAGGATGAAAACCTGGTCCTCGTCGATGTCCCAGCCCGGATAGGGCCGGAACTCGACCACCGAAGGCGCGCCGGTGTTGAACTCATAATGCAGATCGACAGGCAGGTTTCGGCCATCGAGACTGCGGAACCCTGGATTGGCGACAGCCACGCAATCAACACCAGCAGGCAAAGCCTGCTCGAAAACATAGTGCCAACGCCGCTCGTCCAACCATCGCCCTTGCCCGGCCGGCGCCGGCCCCTGGCATTGCAGATTTACCGGCGGTTGCGTGTCAGGGCTGCCAAACGCCACGGCAGCGTCGGCAAAGCGCAGCTGCACCGCCTCAACCCCTGACACTTTTCCCTGAGGGAGAAACTCCGCAACGCCTAGCGTTTTCCCGCCAGCGGCTGCGATAGCGCCTGCAGGCACGGCCGTCTGAGCTTGCATGACGCCAGCGGCTGTAGTCAGTAGTACCCCGCCCAGCCAGGCGGCCGCAAGCCGCCCCCAATCCACGTGCTTCATGCCGTCTCCCTTGGTTTCGAAAGGAAGATAGCATTTTCACATCATGAAATAAATACCCAGCCCATACTTCGATTCCACAAAGCGCAGGCTTATGGTGATAGGTCTGAACTGCAGGGAAATTCCAGTAAGTCAGAGTTTCCCGACGGGTTCCTTCATGTATTTATTTCTGGAGGGTGCAACCATGAGCGACTTAAACCTGAACATTATTGCTGCAAGAACTTTCTCTGAGATGGGCGTCGATACCTTGTTCGGCGTCATGGGCGATGCCGTCATGCATTTTATTGACTATTACGCGAACGATTTCGGCGGTCGCTATATAAAGGCGGCTCACGAAAGCGGTGCCGTCCAGATGGCAATCGCCTATAGCCAGCTCAGCAATAAGGTAGGGGTGGCAGCCTGTACCTGCGGGCCAGGGTTTGCCAATACGGTCACGGCGCTGATGGAAGCCAGGAAATCCAGCACGCCCGTCATATTGGTTACCGCCGATGCACCCTCAGCCGTAAAGGAACACTTCCAGGACATGAATCACGGCGCGGTGGCGCTGGCATGCGAAGTGGCCTATATAGAACCCACCAGCCCGGACAGAATCCAGGACGCAGTGATTGAATCAATTGACAAGGCCGTAAGAGAGCGCCGCCCTGTGGTTTTGAACCTGCCACCTTATGATTTGCTGAACAAGACGACGGCCAAATATCAGGACATTTCGCTCAATATAAGAAATGAAAGGGCCACCCTCACTGCGCCGGAAGCCGTGGAAGGCTGTGTCGAAGCCATTGCAAACGCGAAAAGACCATTGATATTGGTTGGATATGGCGCGATTAAACAGGGTGCGCTGAACCACATCAGCGAACTGGCTGAGCGGCTTGAAGCGCCGATCGCAACCACCTTGCGGGCAAAAGACAGTTTTTCCAAACACAAATGGAATCTTGGCATTATGGGTACGCTTGCCAGGACGGAAGCGCTGGATGTCATGGCCAAAAGCGATTGCATCATATCCATTGGTGCAAGTTGCAATTACCTGACGACGGCCAAAGGCAGCCTGGTCAAGGACAAGACCCTGGTCATGATTGGCGACGAGGGGCTGGCGATGTACCGGTTTGCCAAACCCAGGAATGTGGTCAACGGCGATATTTCATCCGCCATTACCGAGATCATGAAATGGCTGGACGAAATCGACTTGCAACCCTCGGCCTTCACCGACGAGCACGATGTCGCCACAGCGTTGCAGGCCTTGTCCAAGCCGCGCCTGGACGATGCGCGGCGCGTCAGCGAAGGTGCGTTGACGCTCGACTTTGTTTCCACTGAACTGGATAATCTGCTGGACGAAAAAATCGTGGTCACCGATGCGGGCCGGTTTACCCGCTCAGTGTGGACCAACATACACGCCAGCAAGCCAGAATATTTCCTTGCCCCGGTCAGTTTCGCCTCGATTGGCATGGGGGTGGGCCACGCGATCGGTGCGGCGGTGGCCGTCCCGCAGGTTCCCGTACTGGCGATCATCGGTGATGGCGGCTTCATGATGGGCGGTATCAACGAGCTCTTTGCGATCCGCGCACTGCAACTCGACATCGTCACCATCATTATCAACGACGGTGCCTACGGCGCCGAGTACGCAAAACTGGTGGATGCCGGGCGCGACCCTGAAGCTTCCAATATTCAGGCGCCGCCTCTGGCGGAAGTCGCCGCTACCATGGGATTCAAAACCAGGGTGGTAACAAATAAGCAGGAGCTGGCAGGGGCACTCGAAGTCATCGCACAACGCGATAAAAAGACCCCCATCCTGGTGGAAGTCCAGCTGCCACCCACCGCCATACGCTACGACGACTGAGCCGCCTGCAGACCCCGTATTCCCCCTTTGTTGACAGGGGGATACCCACCCCTTAAGATGCGTTTTTATCTTTAATTATCCGTACAATAGTGCAATTTATTGCTGACGATGCACTCGTATAATCGGGCTTTTGCCGGGCGGCAAGCGTGAGCACACGCGTTCCCTTATATTACCGCCATGCCGTTCTCTGCCCAATCGCCTATCCCGTTGAAACGCGCCGCTTCCCTTCAAAGACCCGCCGCTCCGAAGCCGCCGGCCCGCCAGCCCGGGTGGGCGGCATTGTCGTTGCAGCAAAAGCACAACGTCCCACGCCGACGACACCTGCCGCACGGGATACCTATCGGCATTGCAGGTACGACTTAAACACAAGACAAGCACCTTCCCTTCATCTTTTTACCCCCAAGCCAGGACAAAGCTCATGAGCGAAATGAATTTGAATCTTGTTGCAGCCAAAACTCTCTCTGAAATAGGGGTCGATACCCTGTTCGGTGTCATGGGCGATGCTGTCATGTACTTTATCGAGCATTATGTGAACGACTGCGACGGCCGGTACATCAAGGCATACCACGAGAGCAGCGCGGTACAGATGGCAACCTCATACAGCCAGCTGACGGACAAGGTCGGCGTGGCGGCTTGTACCTGCGGCCCGGGCTTCGTCAATACTATTGGCGCCCTGATGGAAGCGCGCAAATCCAGCACACCCGTGGTGCTGATCACTGCCGGTTCCCCGGCAGCGGTCAAAGAGCATTTTCAGGAGATGAACCATGGCGCAGTCACCCTGGCCTGCGAAATCGGCTATGTAGAACCTGTGAATGCCGACCGGGTCCAGGATGCGGTCATAGAGGCGCTAGAAAAGGCCCAACGCGAAAAACGCCCCGTCGTTCTGAACCTGCTGCCCTACGACGTGATGAAGAACACAACGGCCAAGTACCGGTCGGTGCCCGCGAGCATCCCCACTGAAAGAAGCACCGTCACCACGCACACCGCCGTGGAAGGTTGCGTCGAGGCCATCGCAAACGCAAAGCGGCCCCTCATCCTGGTTGGGTACGGCGCCATAAAGAATGATGCACTGTCGCAGATCCGCGAGCTGGCCGAACGCCTCGAAGCCCCCATCGCAACCACTTTACGGGCAAAAGACAGCTTTCTCGATCACAAATGGCATGCTGGCATCATGGGCACGCTGGGCAGGCCCGAGACCCTGGATATCATCAACAAGAGCGACTGCATTATCTCGATAGGCGCCAGCTGCAATAACTTCACCACAGCCAAAGGCAGCCTGGTCACTGACAAGACGCTGGTCATGATAGGCGTGGACGACCAGCTGATGTACCGCTTTGCGAAGCCCCGCAATATCGTGAATGGTGATATCCCTTCAGCCATCACGGAAATCATCAGCTGGCTGGACGAAGTGGAATTGGACCCCTCCGCATTCGCTCTTGAGCATGATGTTGCCGCAGCGATGAAGGTCATCACCCAACCCCGCCTGGACGACCTCAAACTGGTGAGCGGCGATGCACTGACACTGGATTATGTCTCCGCCAAACTGGACGAAACCCTAAAGGAAAAGGTCGTGGTCACGGACGCCGGCCGGTTCATCCGCTCGGTTTGGGGCAACGTACATGGCAGCAAGCCAGAATACTTTGTCTCACCTTCCAGCTTTGCGGCCATCGGCATGGGAATGGGCCTCGCAATCGGTGCCGCCATCGCGGTTCCGGATGTACCCGTCCTGGCCATTGCCGGCGACGGCGGCTTCATGCTGGGCGGCATCAACGAGCTGTATTCCATCCGCACCATGGGGCTGGACGTCATCACGGTCATCATCAATGACGGCACTTATGGCGCGGAATACGTGAAGCTGGTCAATGATGGGCGGAACCCGGACGTTTCAAATATCGAAACCCCGCCCTTCACCGAAGTGGCCAGCGCCATGGGCTTCAAGACCAAATTGGTGGTCGACAAGCAGGAACTGGCGGAAGCCCTTGAGTTGATCACCCAGAGGGACAGGAAAACACCCCTGCTGATCGAAGTGAAATTGCCGGCAACCTCTATCAGATACGACGACTGAACCCGGTGAACCAGGCGGGGCGACACACGACGCCCCGCCCGGACCCCATCAGCAGATGACTAATCCACCGTGTGCAGAATCACATTATTGCGCTCGGCATAGGCATCCCACATGCGTTCCAGACGCGCCACAATGTCAGGGTGGCTGGCTGCCAGATCCTGCACTTCGCCCCGGTCATTGTTCATATCAAACAACTGCCAGGGGGTATCCACGAAAGACACCTCTTCTGTGCCGACCGGCTGGCGGCTGAGCTTCCATTGGCCGTCGCGTACATAGGCAGACTGCCCCAGGGCTTCGCCGATCAGGCCGTCGGGACGCGGCGCCGGTTCGGGGTGATCCGCGTGCAGGGCCGCCCATTGCGAAACGCCTTCGATATCCACGATTTCACGGCCCTGATAGCTGCCTGATGGCATGGCGATGCCGGCCGCATCCAGGAAGGTAGGCAGGATATCGGTAATATGCACCGGAATGCTCAGTACCGGTTTGGCCGCGGATTGTTGCGGCAGCTTGATGATGGCCGGTGAGCTATGCGACCCCTCGGCACCGGCCCTGCCCTTCCACATGCGGAACGGCGTGGAACCCACTTCAGCCCAGCGTGAACCATAGACGGCCGCCGAGCCTGGCTTGCCCAGGTTTTCATAGGAGTTGTCGAGATTCGGACCTTCGTCCACGCCCCGGCCGTCGTCCGGGCCATTGTCTGAAAAGAGCATGATCAGCGTATTGTCATACTGGCCTGTATCCTTCAGATACTGCACGACACGGCCCACCTGACGGTCCATATTGGTCAGCATGGCCGCGTAGATCTCCATCACCCGCGCCTGAAAGGCTTTTTCGTCCGGCGTGAGCGCGTCCCAGGGCTTCTCGCCCAGGTTGGGGTCAGCCACTGGCGGGCTTTCGTATACCGCGAAGTTGGGGGCAATCAGGCCAAGTTCCTTCAGCCGTTCAATGCGGCGGCTGCGTATGACCTGGTAGCCCTCATCATAATGGCCGGCGTAGGCGGCAACATCTTCATCCGGGGCATGCAGGGGGAAGTGTCCTGCAGTAAAGGAAAGATAGGCAAAAAACGGCTTCTTGTCTGGGTTGTCGGCTTCCAGGTAATCGAGCAGCTTATCGGTGAAATAGACCGAAGAATAGTAATCGCCCGGTAATTCGTCGGCATTGAACAGCCTGCCGTTCTCGCCGTAAGTAGCTGTGTCGTAGCGGTTATGTTTGCCCGGGATTGGAGCGTAGTGCGAACTGCCAAAGTCCAGCAGCATGAACGATTGCTCGAAGCCGCGCGCATCGGGAAAAGACGCGGGGCGCGGCTTCAGAGGACCAAGCTGGCCGGGCTGCGGGCGTACCACCTCTTGAGCCAGATGCCACTTGCCCGACATCATGCTGCGGTAACCCTGGTCTCGAAACAACTCCGGCATGGACAGCGCCTGGTCGTTCAGGTAACCACGATATTCCACGGGCAGGTTGTCGAAAGTGTATTCAGACCCAAAGGGGGCATAATCGTTGACGATCAGGCCTGCCACGACTTCAGGGTTGATGCCCACGCCGACCCGATGGTGATCGGCGCCCGACATCAGCATGGCGCGCGAAGGTGCGCACACGGCTCCCGCATAAAAACTGTTCAGCAGACGACCTTCGCCGGCCAGTGCATCAATGTTCGGGGTGCGGATCTCGGACCCGAAAACACCAATATCGGAATACCCCACATCGTCAATAACGATCATCAGGATGTTGGGGCGATCATCCCCGCCGATATCACCGATATAGCCGGAACCGCTGTCGCTGCAGGCGCTCAAGGCCAACGCGGCAACGCCGGCCAACACCAATCTGGTATTTGAATGGAGCGACCCCAACCGCCATACCCCGAACCTGGATCTATTCATGCCCTGCCCCCTTGCTTGATAAGTGGATGCTGCAATGATTGAAGATACTGCGTGGTGCTGCCTTGAAAGCTGTGCGGTGCCTCCCGGAACGGGAGCGCGAGACCCTGCTGCGATGCTGATTATCGAGCGGTGATGGTAAGACGGGCGGGCTGCATGTAGTTCCCGCTGAAGATATTTCGACTGAAAATAT
>JBAYOJ010000058.1:0-10335 GCA_041678385.1 Burkholderiaceae bacterium
AGCCCTGGGCCGCCAGTTGGGCGCGCTCTGCAGCTTGATCCGCCAGGTTGAGTATGACTCTGGCGTCTTCGAGCAGATACCGGCCGGCATTGGTCAGCTGCACCCCTTTTGGGGTTCGTTCAAACAACGGTGCCCCCACCTGTTGCTCAAGCTGCTGTATCTGGCGGGTCAGCGGCGGCTGAGAGATATGCAGGCATTGTGCTGCACGACTGATGCTGCCTTCATCAGCCACCGTGACGAAATAACGAAGCTGGCGCATATCCATGTCATGTACTTATCTGTTAGATCTGCGGGTTGGTGGAGGTTTCGCATACCCTAAAGGTATGTCAGTGGATCTGAAAAGGTATTAGACAGTATGCCTGCCTTGTTCTTACAGTACCAGTGGCGGTTGCATGAAATAATATGTAACTACAAGTATAAGAAATTGGCTTCGAGACAGGCCGAATTTGAAGCGCGTGTCCGTGATGCCAATGAACGCTTCTATTGTCCACAAGACGTGATAACCGATCACAACCGAAAGCATCCCCGGCCACAGGGTTTCAGTTTTTAGTGCAAGGGGGCGCATTGCGTGGCTGTGATGGTTTTTACGTTGGAGCAAGTGTTGAAAGGAGATCCTGCATAATGAAAATCGTCTCAAAACTGGCCGCCCTGGCCATGGTTTCCATGGGCGTAACCCTGCCCGCACCGGGCATTGCCGAGTCGGCCTATCCGTCCAAAGCGGTATCCTGGGTCGTGCCCTTTCCTCCGGGCGGTGTGGTAGACAATTTCGTCAGGAAAGCTGCCCGTGAGCTCGAATCAGAATTGGGTCAGACCATCGTGGTCGAAAATAAGCCAGGTGCTGCGGGTATGGTGGGCACGCAGTATGTGGCACGCGCCCCTGCGGATGGCTATACGCTGCTTACCGGTACCCAAGGCACAATGGCGGCGAATATGGCCTTGTATGAAAAGCTGCAATACAACGTAGAAACCGACTTTGTTCAGGTCCATGGCCTGACGGATCTGGTGCCGGTGCTTTGGGTCAGGGCTGACTCCCAGTACAAGACCGTGCAAGACTTGGTGGATTACGCCAAGAAAAACCCGGGGGCGCTGACGATGGCATCATCCGGAGTGGGCGCCTTGAACTTCATGACGATGGAACAATTCCGTTCGGAAACCGATATTCAGATCACCCATATTCCGTACAAGGGCAGCGTCCCGGCATTGACAGATATTGCCGGTGGCGTCGTAGATGCCATGTTCGATTATTCCAGCAGCGCCCAGGCATTGGTAGACGCCGGCCGCTTACGCGGGGTGGCGGTCGCGGGCAAAAACCGTTCGCCTTCCCAGCCGAATGTCCCCACCACGGCAGAAGCCGGTTATCCTGGTGTCAACCTGATGGGCTGGCTGAGCGTCGTCGCGCCGGCTGGGACGCCTGATGCGGTGGTGCAGCGGTTGTCCGATGCCTTCGGGAAGATTCTGAAGAACCCCGAACTGGTCAAATTCTATGAAAACTATGATGCCAGACCGCTGATGTATGACAGCGCCGGTCTTGCCGCCTTCACGAAGGAAGAAACTGGGCGCTGGGCGGATCTGGTCAAGAGTACCGGTGTAAAGCTCGAGTAGATTTTTTACTCTGTACATCGTGGATGTCAGCGTTAGCCCCTTCCGCCTGCAGGCCTTCCAGATCAGACGGAAGGGTGCCATCAGTCTTGATCAGTGGACGGAAGGTTCCGAACCATGGTCCAGCGGTGGGATGAAGCCATCGGTCTCGACGATGTCGGCGGTGAATCGGCTCATTTCGATGCCGGATCCCCCTGTGTAGACAACGATCATGCCGGTGCGTATGTCTTTGAAATAGAGGAAAGTCGCCTGTTTGGCGCCGATTTGGAAAGGGCCGTGGTAGAAGCTGGTCTTTCCATACCGGCATATCAGGAGCGAATGGATCTTGTCGGGGCCGGCCTGCTTCTCGCACGCCATTTCAAGCATGAGCGGGAGGTCTTCATCCTGAGATGGGCTTGACTCTCTTATGAATCGGGGGTGTTCGGAGAGGTCGAAGAAGGCATTCCAGATCTTCTTGAAATTGCGCTCGTTCACGACGGCTTCCTTGAGCTTTTCGATAGTATTTTTAGGCGCCATGGCGGTTCCTTTATCCTTTACGAAAGATTAGCCAAATTGCTGGCCCGCCAGGGGTGGAAATCATCGAATAGTCTGTTCGTGGTTGCCGAGGGTCGGTCGCCCGATTCGGCCGTGCGTCCTTGTCGCAGAAACGCATACACACGCCGTCAGGCGTTGCGCCGCCGGCGGGAAGGACAGTGCCAATAGGGTAGGGGTAGGGCGCCAGGATGATCAGCCGGGCGTCGCAACCTTCATGAGCACCAGGCCACTGACGATCAGGGCAGCGGCCAGCACGCGCAGCAGGTTGGCCGGTTCATTCAGGAACAGAATACCGACAGCAAAGGCGCCGACGGCGCCGATGCCTGTCCAGACGGTATAGGCGGTACCCAGTGGCAGGGTGCGCATGGCGTGGGCCAGCAGGGCAAAGCTGGCAATCATGGCTGCGAGCGTGATGATGGATGGCCCGAGCCGGGTGAAGCCATGAGACAGCTTCATGGTGTAGGCCCATACGATTTCCAGGAAACCCGCTACGATAAGGATTAACCAAGCCAATTTGACTCTCCTGTGAAGAATCGGGCCGTCCCGTACTGATTCCCGGAAAGGGGGAGGTCGTCCTCCGCCGCTTATTATAGTGCACTGCAGCAACAAGGGCTGAGTGTCGCGTGGCCAAGCGCCCGCCATCAAGCCCGCCTCAATAGCCCGTCATTTTCAAGCGATTCCATTCGATGGCACGTTTGCGCCAGTGGACATCGATGGCCTGGGTGAAGTCGTGACGGACCAGTTTTGCGCGGCCCAGGCACCAGTCGTCGTCTTCGCGGCGCAGGACAATGCCTTCCAGGGGGCCGTTGCGATAACGGCTAGTCGCGGCGGCGACATACTCCTTGACGTCGGATACCGTCACTTTTTCGGTAAACAAGTGGGGCACGGTAAGCAAGCCGGCTTGTTGGGCCAGTTCATTGCGTCGCCGGGTGCTCCAAAAGCGTTCCGCGCTGCGGTCGTAGACATCAAAGATCAAAAACCAGTCCGGCAAGGTTTCGTAGTCCAGTGAATGGCGGGCCGCGCACCATTCGCCGAAGACGATCAGGTTGGGGTCAAGCACGGCATGCAGGCCGTCGCCATGCTGCATGATCCAGGCGGGGAGGCGACCGAACTGGCCAACGTGCGGTTCTATCAAATATTGCCCGCGATTCTGGGCCTGCAGGCTGCCGTCAGGGGCCAGCGAAAACCCAACGTTGGCGCCGTCAAGTTTTTCTTCGGCAACCACTTTGCCATCCAGCAGCACATCGATTTCCTCGGGCGTCAGCACTTTGTCATCGCGTGGGGCGCCTTCGCCCAGCCAGGCGATGTGAGGGGTTTGGGGAAATCGGAAGAAGTCAGTCATGTTCGAAAGTGGGAACGGAAATGGGAGGCCGGGGGGCCTTTTGATTGGGAAATTTGTTGCGGTAGAAGCGCAGGGCATCTTCCGGGCAAAGGAATTCTACCCGGACGCCGTGCAGTGCCAGGGTGGGCCACCAATCCAGCCATTTGCAATCGGCAGCTTGCCAGATGGGGGGCTTCTCAGGGTGAGCGTTGGCGGTCGCCGGAAATTTCCGGTCGGGTGCGTCGAAGCGATCCTGTAATGCGTCGTCCGGGAATTCAGCATAGCGGTCAGCAGCTGTTTCCGTGATGCTTACCACTTCAACATGTGCCGGGTTGCCGGCATTTCGCAGCAGCCATTTCAGGAAGATATCGCCCACCCCCTTGGGAGGCGCAAGGCTGGTCTTGTGCTGATATTCACCCAGGATATGGTAGGCATCGTCGATCACGACCACACCGCTTGCCTGAAGGGCCTGCAGCCGGTCAATGCAGGCCTGCACGCATGCTTCCGAAATATCGGGATGCTGGCCATTGGCAACCAGAAGTACGTTGGTGTCGACGACGGCCTTCATGCTTGACGGTCCTGCTTGCGCCGCAGCATGGCCGCCCGGGTGCGGGCGGCGATATCGGCCATTTCGTCGCCGAAGAAATGTTCGGGCCAGTTTTCGATTTCTCCATACGCATTGAGCCTCAAGGGCTCAAGTTCGGAAGAGGTTTCCGAACGGCGGCAGAAATACACGGCCACATCTTCCGGGGCGATCTTCCCTTCGGCGATACGGCGCTGCAGGCGGTTCAACATATGTTCGGAATGGCTTTCCACGATGATCTGGACGTTGCGCGGCTGGCCTTGCTCGTGAGCCTGTACGGCGGCAATCAAGGCATCGGCCAGTTCTGCCTGTACTTGAGAATGCAGATGGACTTCGGGCTGTTCCATCCAGACAGTGGCATTACGCGGGCAATAGAAAGCCTGCACCAGCGCAGGCAGGATTTGCGAGACGCCGAAACCGACGTCCGTGATCTTCACTTCATTTGCCTGTGGGTGGGTACGCACCATAACTTCATATTCCTTGCGGCCTTCGGCAATGGGCCGGATGGCGAAGCTGGAAATGATGCCCAGTCGTTGCAGCCAATAGGCAATGCAGGCATCGAAGCGGCGGCCTTCCTGTTCGGGGCCGGCAGCAATGTGGCGGCCTTGCTGGGTAGCGGCCAGCATTGCGGCAATGGTGCGTTCCCCGCGCTGGCCAACGTCTTCGGGTGTGTCGCCGGGCCAGACATAGAGCCGCCGTGGCGAGTCGCGCAGTGGGCCGAGGTGATGAATGCCATGCAACATGGCCTCGGTGGCCAGCGCGAAGTCGGAAACAAAGCCGGCGTTCTCGTAGAGCGTGCGACTGCGGTCGGAAAGGCGATAGAACTTGTCGGGTTCCTGCAAGGGCCAGTCACGGCCAGCGCTGCGCTTGAGTACATAGCCCTCGCTCTGCAGGCTGGGCTGCCCTGCTTCATTGCGCTCGTAGCTCAAGCGCATTTGTGGTGTGCCGGCATCGCATAGCGTGTAGGCCAGACGAGCCACCCGTGGCTGGGCATTCTTGTCGGCTGCCAGGCTGACTTCAAGTTGCAGCTCATCGCCTTGCAAGGGCCGGGCGGCCAGTGGGTCGCTGACAGCCAGCGGTTCGTCGGGTCGCCAGCCCAGTTCGAAGTTCAGCGACTGCGCGAGGTCATGATTGTGCAGGCACTCCTGGAAGGTGCCCAGTTCCACCAGGGAGCGGTCGTCACCGAGTTGCAGGGGGCTGCGCCTGTCTGTGGACATGGCTGTCTGCTTCAGGGCCAGCAGCAGGTGGCCCAGGCTGCTCTTGCCACTACTGTTAGCGCCGAACAGCACGGTAAGCGGGGCGAGGGGTGTCAGGCCAGTGTCCTTCCAGGCCTTGAAGTTTTGTATTCGTAGTGACGTCAGCATGAAAGTTGCTCCGGCAATGCCATCCTGGATGATAAGTGAGAATTTCCAATCAGGCAGATATGAGGCGAAGTGCGCCATGATCACTGCGGTTCACGACTCTGACTCATTGAGGATGTCAATATTCATCTAAGGGTTGTCCCTGCAATCAGGACTAAAATGGTTCACAATGAATCTTTTGCGGGGAAGGCGCTGCCCACCAGTCGGTGCTTCCCCGCTACCCTTTTGGTGGAGCTTTTCGCTCCGAAAACAACCGCCTGTTGCGTCCCGGCTCAAGCATATCGCCGGCGTTCGGGCCAGTGGTCTAGTGGAGTCCGTTTGATGACCCGTATCGTTTTGTTCGAGAATATTCACCCCAGTGCGCGGGAAGTCTTTGCAGCTGCCGGGTACGAAGACATTGTTACCCATGCATCGGCTTTGTCGCCGGAATCACTGCGCGACGCCATGCGTGGGGCGGAAGTGGTGGGCATCCGCTCCCGTACGCATATTGATGCCGAACTCATTGCCGAAAACCCCGATCTGCGTGTCATTGGCTGCTTCTGCATTGGAACCAATCAGGTGGATCTGGATGCCGCCCTGACCAATGGTGTGCCGGTGTTCAATGCTCCCTTCTCGAATACACGTTCTGTTGCCGAAATGGTGCTTGCCGAGGCCATTCTGCTGTTGCGCCGCATTCCCGAAAAGAACGACCGGGTGCACCAGGGTTTCTGGGATAAGACAGCAGAAGGAGCCTTCGAAACGCGTGGCAAGACACTGGGTATCGTGGGCTACGGGAACATCGGCTCCCAAGTGGGCACCTTGGCTGAACTGGCCGGTATGCAGGTCCTCTTCCATGATGTCGAAGCCCAGTTGCCGCGCGGCAACGCTAAACCCACCACCACGCTCAAGCGCCTGCTGGCGCAATCCGATGTCGTGACCCTGCACGTGCCCGCGGGCAAGGGCACGCACAATCTCCTCAATGCGCAGACCATTGCCGCCATGAAGCCCGGCGCCATCCTGATCAATGCGTCTCGCGGTACGGTGGTCGATATTGATGCGCTGCACGCCGCATTGCAAAGCGGTCATATCGGTGGGGCGGCGCTGGATGTGTTCCCAGTGGAACCCAAAAGCCCGGACGAACCGCTGGACAGCCCCTTGCGTGGCATGCCCAACGTGATCCTGACCCCCCACATCGGCGGCAGCACTCAGGAATCACAAGAAAACATTGGCCGGGAGGTGGCTGAAAAACTGGTGGCCTACTTGCGCGCAGGCGCCACCAAAGGGTCGGTGAACTTCCCTGAAGTGGCATATCGAGAACGTGCCGGTACCGCCCGTATCCTGCATGTGCACCGCAACGTGCCCGGCGCCATGGGCGCGCTCAGCAATCTGGTGGCGGAACACGGCCTGAATATCGTCGCCCAGCATTTGCAGACGCGCGGGCCTATCGGTTATGTGATTTCGGACATCGAAGGCGAGGTCGACGAAACGATAGTTTCGGTGTTGCGATCGCACCCCGTGACGGTACGCTGCGACCTGGTCTGAACCCCGCTGGCCGGCAGGATGTCGGCCAGTGTATGCGCATCAAGGTGCGCCAGGAACTTGTCCAGCGCACCTTGCATGATACCGGTCAGCCCGCACTGGCCGACCAATATGCAACCCGTCGCTCCGCCCAGGCATTCCACCACTGACAGGTCGTTTTCCATATCGCGAACCACGGCGCCTATCGGGATTTCCTCTGGGCGGCGGGCCAGCCGCATCCCGCCGTTCTTGCCCCTGATGGTTTCCACCCAACCCGTCTGCGCCAGGCGATGGGTGATCTTCATGAGATGCGGTTCAGAAATACCATGTGCGCGCGCGACTTCAGCGATAGTGCATAAACGGTCTGGCCGCCCGCCCAGATACATCAGCAGGCGCATGGAATAGTCGGTCATCGAGGTCAGTCGCATGGCGGCAAGTCCGGTGGTGGCGGGCGGCAGGGGCGGCCTGATAGCCGTTTCTGCCTGACCCGCCTTGAGGTTTATCGTGAGTCGGATTGGGTGGCAGGGCGGGTGGGCGTGGCGGCCGGGCGCACCAGGCCTGCAGCCGGTGCGGCGTCGGCACGCGGCCGTATCAATATCGGGACATAACGATAGAGATAAAGAGCCATCGCGGCGACCCAGGCGGTGGCCGTCGCGTGCAGCAGTGAACCACTGAAGCTGGAAGGCCACAAGGCGGCCAGGCGCAGCACCACCGAAGCCAGCATGAGCCAATAGCTTGCCAGCATCGTGCCATCCAGCGCCAGGGGCCGCCCGGTGTGCCCCAGCGCTGTGCGGGTCACCATGCCGATGATCAGCACTGCAAAACCGCCCATGCCGATAATGTGCACATGGGTGGCTGCCCGCGCCAGCATGATGCCGCCCAGCCCGGTGAGATGCGCTGCAGCGGTGAGCAGGCCGATGGCCAGGCCCAGATAACCGGCATACAGGATCCACAGCATGGGCTTGTGCAGGATGGAAAGCGGCTTCCAGCGCCACAACTGGTACAAGGCAATCAGGCCCACGATGGCCAGGGCAACAGCCATGATCAGATTCAGCTTGAGCAGGCCGGCCGCAATGGCCAGCCCCCCGACCCCCAGCTGTACGCGGCCGCTGCCTGCAAGCATGGGAATCTCAAGCCCCGGGACCATACGCCCTGCAAAAAACGGGACAACGCGCCGTGCAATCAAGATGGTGAGCACCGCCATGAACAGCATGCCCGTATTGAAGCGTTCTATCACCAGCAGGTAATCACCCTGAAGGGTGGCCAGAAGAAACAGCACATTGCTTGCGCCCAGGCCCAGCACCAGGAAAGGAATGCCGTAGTTGCGGACGCTCTTGCCTTTAAGCATGACCTGCATCAGCTTGAGGGCGCTGTAGCCGAAAAACACGCTTTCCAGAACCATGCCGGCAATGAAGGCGGTGTCGCCACCCAGCAGATACGCGACTCGCGCGGCGACCCAGGTAAAAACGATGAAGGCCAGGGGTTTGCCCTGCATGGGGTTGAAACCCGTCCAGGTGGCGGCGGCGGTGAGCAGAAAACCCACAGCGATGGTGGCGATGAAGCCCCACAGCATTTCATGAGCATGCCAGGCTACGGCAAAGAAGGGGGAGGGAACCAGGGCAGGGGCAAAGATCCAGATGGCCACCGAGACGAGGGCCCAGGCGCAGCCGCAGATATAGAGCGGCCTGAAGCCCAGGCTGAGAAAAATGGAAAGGTCGGGGGCCGGGCGCGTGCCGGTGTGGCGGTCAGTCATTGTCGAGCTCCGCGGGCATACGGTTGGGTTCGCGGTTCATTTGATAGCCGTACCAGAGGCTGCGGGCGATGCGCTGTGCAAGTTCGTCCGCCTGGTTGGCCATGTCGCGGTTGGGAAGTTCGGAAGTGGTCGTGTGGAAGAGGTCAAGCCAGCGGCGGAACAGCGAGGCGTCCAGTTCGGGCAGAGCGACGTGCTTGGGCATGGGCGTGCCGCTATATTCGCCTGATCCCAGCAAAATGGAGGACCAGAAGCGCACCATGATGTCGAGATGGACGGGCCAGTCATCGATGTGGGCATCGAAGATGGGCCCCAGCACGGAATCAGCCCGGATGCGACCGTAAAATTGGTTGACGAGTTGACGAATTTCTTCTTTGGTACAGAGGTCAGGGCGGGCCATGTGCGGAGGAATAAGATAAAGATGACTTTTAAAGTAATCTTAATGAAACGGCAGGCTGGCGTCAATGCTCAAACATGCATCAAACCGCCTCTCGGCCCCTGTTTTATGGCGAAATCACGCAGCATCAAGCGTTGCGTATCAATGTAAATTCGTGTAAAACCAGATTTCTAGGTGTATGTGTTTTGTTCTTCAAATCCTCACCGTTTTCTGATCGATAATTCGGGCCGTTAAATGGCTGATGATGCTCGCGAGCGGCGTGTGCCCGCCTCCGGCGTAACCCTCTCTTGCGTAATCCCCTGCCTTAACGAGGCGGAAAACCTTCGGGTATTGATTCCCGAGCTCAAAGCAGTGCTCGACGAAATTGTTGCTGCCCACGAAATCATTGTGGTTGACGACGGCAGCAGCGACGAAACTTCCCGGATGCTTGCCGATTGGGCAACACGTGATCCGGCCCTGGTTTACATACAATTGTCGCGTAATTTTGGCAAAGAAGCAGCCCTTACCGCAGGCATCGAAGCCACGCGCGGTGACGTGATTGTCTGCATGGATGCCGATATGCAGCACCCTCCCTCGCTTATCCCGGTCATGCTTGACCGCTGGAAGCAGGGTGTGGAAATGATCTATGCGGTGCGTGCCGATCGCAACGATGAAACGCTTTTCAAGCGGGCGGGAACACGTTTGTTCTACCGCCTGATGCGAACATCGGGTGGCCTTGAAGTGCCCCGTAATGCCGGTGATTTCCGGCTGATGGATCGTTGCGTGGTGGACGCCTTGCTGGCCCTCCCAGAACGCAATCGTTTCATGAAGGGCTTGTTCGCATGGGTGGGTTTCCAGTCTGAGCCCTTGTATTACGAACCCCCTCAGCGTCTGTATGGGGTGACGCGCTTCCGGCCCTTGCGCCTGTTTCGCTTTGCCGTCGACGGGCTAACCGCTTTCACCACATGGCCACTGCGCATCATGAGTGTGGCAGGGCTCTTGTTGTCCATGGCTTCGTTCGCTTACGGGCTGATCGTCGTTTTGTCGCATCTGCTTTGGGGTGATCCGGTCCAGGGGTGGACGACGCTCATCACCGTCATTCTTTTTTTTGCAGGCGTACAGCTTATTGCTGTCGGGGTGCTGGGGGAATATATCGGCCGCATTTTCAACGAGGTCAAACAGCGGCCCGTCTATCTGGTAAGGCAACGGCGTGACGCCGGTCTGGCAACGAACGCAAGGCCCGGCGTGGCAACAAAGATGTATTCACGTTAAACGAACCCCTCCAACAGGGCTTCATTGCCAAGGATTGAACAA
>JBAYOJ010000059.1:0-10298 GCA_041678385.1 Burkholderiaceae bacterium
GACCCCATCACTATGCGCCGCTTGGCACCAAAAAACTGCATGGAGCCAAGTTTTTGACATCGCGCAGCGATGGCCCCGCAGGGGTTGCCGCCATGGATGGTGGCAACAATAGAAAAACCCGGCGCATGGCCGGGTTTTCAAGGTCGGGCAAGGTGGTGCTTTTCAGAAATCCTCAACCGCCATCGCCATCAAGTTGTCGGCACCACTGAGGATCGCGGCGGCGTGCGAGTGGGTGCGTGGCAGGATGCGCTGGAAGTAGAAGCGTGCGGTGTCGCGTTTGGCGCGCTTGAAGGCTTCGGGCTGGTTGCCAGCATCGGCGGCGGCGACGCTGCGCGCCCACCAGTAGGCCAGCACCACGTAGCCGGAATAGAACAGGTAATCGACCGAGGCGGCGCCGATTTCCTCCGGGTTCTGGCCGGCACGCTTGCCGATTTCCAGGGTCAGTTGCTGCCAGTCCTGCGCCGACTTGGCCAGTGGTGCGATGAATTCGGTCATCGCCGGGTTCTGCGTATGCGCGGTGCAGAACTCCACGATCATCGTCAGGAAATGCTTGAGCCCGACGCCTTGGGTCTGGAGCGTCTTGCGGCCGAGCAGGTCGAGCGCCTGGATGCCGGTGGTGCCCTCGTAGATCGTGGTGATGCGGGTATCGCGCACGATCTGTTCCATGCCCCATTCGCGGATATAGCCGTGGCCGCCGAAGCATTGCAGCGCGTGGCTGGTGGCCTCGACCGCCCATTCGGTCAGGCAGGCCTTGATGATCGGGGTCAGGAAGGAGAGCAGTTCATCGGCGTGCTGGCGGGTGGCGGCATCGTCGCTGCGCTCGATCACGTCCAGCAGGCTGGCACCGTGCAGCGCCAGTGCGCGTGAACCTTCGGACAGCGCCTTGCAGGTCAGCAGCATGCGCCGCACGTCCGGATGCACGATGATCGGATCGGCCGGCTTGTCCGGTGTCTTGGGGCCGGTGGGCGAGCGCATCTGCAGGCGGTCTTTCGCGTACGCCAGCGCGTTCTGGTAGGCGCGGTCCATCAGGCCCAGGCCCTGCAGGCCGACGCCGAGGCGGGCCGAATTCATCATCGTGAACATGGCCGCCAGGCCACGGTTGGGTTCACCGATCAGCCAGCCTTGCGCGCCATCGAAGTTCATCACGCAGGTAGCCGAGCCGTGGATGCCCATCTTGTGCTCGATGCTGCCGCAGCGCACCGCGTTGCGTTCGCCCTGTACGCCGTCGCGGCCGACCTTGAACTTGGGCACGATGAACAGCGAAATGCCCTTGGTGCCGGCCGGTGCATCGGGCAGACGCGCCAGCACCAGATGGATGATGTTGTCGGTCAGATCGTGCTCGCCGCCGGTGATGAAGATCTTGGTGCCGGTGACCGCGTGGCTGCCGTCGGCCTGCGGTTCGGCACGGGTTTTCAGCATGCCCAGATCCGAACCTGCGTGCGGTTCGGTCAGGCACATGGTGCCGGTGTAGCGGCCTTCGACAATCGGGCGCAAGAAGGCTTCGCGCTGCCATTCCTCGCCGTGGTGCTTGAGCGCCTCGGTGGCGCCGTGCGAAAGCAGCGGGTAGTTGCCCCAGGAAAGATTGGCCGCGTCGACCATTTCCTTGATCGCCGAACCGATGGTTTCTGGAAGATTCTGTCCGCCCCAGGCTTCCGGTGCGGTGAGCCCGCCCCAGCCGTTTTCGACCCACTGCTCGTAGGCGGCTTTGAAGCCTTGCGGGGTGCGCACGCTGCCGTCGGCCGGATCGAAATGGCAGCCTTCGGCATCGGCGCTCTGGTGCAGCGGCGCCAGCACTTCCTCGACGAAGCGCGCGCCTTCTTCCAGCACCGCGTCGACCAGTTCGGCGGTGACGTCCTGGCTGCCGGGCAGGCGGGCGTAGAGGGCGGGCAGTTCGAGCACATCGTGCAGCGCGAAGCGCAGGTCGCGCAGCGGGGCGGAATAGGCGTTCATCGGGTTCCTCGGATCGGTTGAAAGGTCAGCGCATCACGCCTGACAGGCCCGGCACCGGCCACAGCTGGCCTTCAAAGGTGAAATCGTCGCGGCGCTTGTCCGGCTCGCTGCTTTCCAGCGTGCCGCGCAGCTCGTAACGCACGCTGCGGCCGTCATCGAGCGCGGCCCTGACGCGCGCTGCGGCTTCGCTGGAGGGTTGCAGTTGCAACTCTTCCACCTCGGCATTGAACGGGCCGATCGCCACCGGCGGCACCAGCTGCATGCCGCCGGCCTCAATGCCGTCCACCAGCAGCTGCGCCGACACGTTCGAGACGGTGTGCGGCACATTGCTGAAACTCTGGATGCGCAACTGGATCAGCCAGCTGCCGTCGGCCTGCAGCACCAGTTCCTGCACGCTGGCATTGGGCGCGAACACGCGCTTGCGCGGGCCGTTGCTGCAGGCTGCCAGCAACAGCACCAGGCACAAGCCCATGACAATCAAAGGAAAGGCGGTTTGCCGCTTCATCGTTCCATTCCCCCGCGTACGGATGTGGTCGCGGGATGATAGCGGCAAGCGGCGGCAGGATGACTGCGTGCGGTGCATCCAGACAGTAGGTCAGCTTGGCTTTCCAGCCGACTTCAGACCTGAATGCGTTGCCGTCAACCTGGCGTCACTGCTTGTCTGACAGCGCCTGCGCTCTTGCGTCATTCGCCCTCAACTGCTCGCCGGCACAGCATCTGCGGCCCAGTGTGGAATCTGTGTCAGGAGGAAGCGCGGGCGACCATTGCCAATCTGCGTTCGCATAGCCTCAACGCGCACACGCTGGTGCAGGTGGTCGTTGAGTATTTCAACGTTGCCCACTTGGGGCGAAATTTTGCCGCGCACGATTTCGTTGCTGCCTGACAGCTTGAACTCGAAGCTGCGCGCCACCGGCAACACGCCGACGAATTCGCCCTCTAGCGTTTCCAGACTTTCGTGCAGGTTGTCGGCGGCCAGACGCTCCAGACTGCGCCGCACCTGTCCAGGGTCAGAGAAGCGCATGGCCTTGTCGCCGTATTGCAGGGTGCAGATGGCTTCGTTGTCGGCCAGCACGCGCAGGAAACCACGTACCTTCTCCAACGCGCGAGGGTCGGTTTCCGAGGCGATGTCGGCCAGTTCGTCATCCTGTCCCAGCGTGGCTTGTAACAGGCTCTGGGTGCGATCCAGCGCGACGGCGACGGCGCTTTCATCATCCAGCAGTTCCTGCGCGCGGTATTCCTCCAGGTCGAAACCAAACGAACCGATAGCGGTGTTGGTGATCAACAACTGGTTCTGGTCACGGTTGGGGATCGGGCCCATCGCCGCCAAAGGTGCGGACAAGGATGCAGCCACGGTCGCCACCGTGTCGGTGAAACTGCTCACGGCCTTCATGCCGAAGTCGGCAAAGATGCCGTGACTGTCGATCACCGGCAGGCCGTTGAAGGTCAGGCGGGCACGGGCAGGACTGCGCCCGTCCGCAGGCAAAGCCGCCAGTTCGGCTTCGATGTTACGTAGCCGCGCTTCATCGCTCATCCGGGTCAGGAGCGCTGTGGTGGGCGTTTTTGGCAGCATCCGCTTAACGGTTTCGCGCTCGGCCAGCAGGAAGTTGCGTTGGTCTGTGTTCATGGCTGCGCCCCCAAAGCGTCTTGCTGATTCAAATACTCGGTGGCCTGCTGGTCGTGTGCCGGGTTCAAGTCGACTTCAAGATACCCTTTCCAGGCCTGATTGCGGCGGTGCGACCACATGCTGTACCAGTAGGCACTGCGTTCGACCAGCTCATTGGCAGGCAGGTTCAGGTCAACGAAGTAGCTGTCCACTTGGAAAGCCCGCTTGGCCGCTTGATTGTCCAGCGCGGCAATTTGCTGTTGTGTTGGCGTAAAACCGGCAGGTGGATTCAGGAATGTGACCACATCCATGTCCTGCGGTGGGCGGTTTTCCAGCATTTCCACCTGCTCCAGAAAACTTCCGTCGAGCCATTGGAAGCCATCGGTCAGGCCCATGCCGTGCAAGGTTGCGCGATAGACCAGCCAGCCGCGCAGGACTTGCCGGCGCTGCGGCAAGGTGGCGAAGCGCACCACCACATCCGTCAGCACCACGCGGTACGGCGAACGCTCGACACTGGTCGGGTTCAGCACGTCGATGGGTGGCAGTAAGCCATGCGGATTCCAAGCGGGGATGGCGACGGTGCTCATGCGACGGTTTCCATGGGTTCGGGTTCTTCGGTTTTCACCGGCATCCTGCCGGTGAGCAGATCTTGCACCAGGTCGAACTTCTGAGATTTCAACCCGCTCAACATAGCCCCTTCCGAGGGTAACTGCCGCAGTGCATCCGCTCCAGTGCGTAGCGGGTGAGCAGTAGGTTGAAGTCGAGCTTTTCGGCGCGGGCCTTGTTGAGCAGTCGGGCGCGAACCGACGCGGCGATGTTGCGCCCGCTCTTGTCGGGCGCTGACCCGCGACGAAGTACGCGAGCTGGAAGACAGGCCGGCGATGGGCGGCAATGCCAGCGTGCTGACTGTGCAAAGCGCCATGACCACGCTGGACAGTATCGGCACCGCGTCCGATGCGGAACGAGCCCGTGCGGCGCTTCAGGGCTTCCTGGGCGCTGCCTGATCGCAGAGGCTTGCCGGCACCCAGGTACGCCACCCGATGCCCGGCCACTGCGCCGGGCTTTTTCTGGGGTGCGGGTCGCTGGTGCATCCTCTCAACGTTCGCTCAACGCTTTTGAGGGGCTACGAAGGGGCTTCCGCCTGCTGTGCGGTCTGATCCGCCTGGACGATGCCACGGCAATGACGGTGTAATGCCACGGCAGTACCGGGCGAGAGTCGGACGCCACACAGATGCGCAGTGACGCCGCCGTGCGTACTCACTGAGGACTCACGGAGTGCACATGTGCAGATGCGACGGCAACAGGGAACTTCGCCTTGACTGCCGTTATAGCGTGGTACAAATGGGCACCAAACGGTGCACCAAGTGCGGGATTCGCGAAAACGGAGAGGCGATCCGACATGTCATGCGAATCGCTGAAAGCGTTACGGGGTAAGGCTTTGGGGATGGTGGCCAAGGACGGAATCGAACCGCCGACACGGGGATTTTCAATCCCCTGCTCTACCAACTGAGCTACTTGGCCTTGCTGCCGGAACAACCGTGGTGGCTGCCGGCCCGCGCGGTGGCGGGAAGCAGGCTATTAGATCGGTTCGGCCAGAAAAGGTCAAGCCTTGGTGGCGAGGCTGCTGTGTCCAATCGCTGTGGGCCTTTGTTCCGGCGATGAGCGACCCCGCCAGACAGCGAGGAGTTGCACTTGGGAAGCCTCAGGTCAAGTCTTTCAACGTCATCCCGGCGGCTTGTTCAGGCGTTCCTTGGGAGGCCTGCCAATGCACCAAGATCAGCGGAGCAAGCCCTTGGGGTGGGCTTTGCTGGGATCTGACTTGCCAGCGATCAGGCGGCGGGGTTGCAGGGAAAACCTCATCGCGGGCAAGTCCTGCCGCAAGCGCAACAAGCTGGGCAAAGCAACGCCCAACGCGGGGCAGGGCGAATCCTGTCATGCAAGCCAGGTGGCTGCATGCTGATTGGCGTTCGAGGAGCACCGTTCAAATGCCTGCTCACGCCTGGCGGAGAGCAGCTTCATGCAGCTGGTGTATTGGGTCTAATCAGTTGCAACTTTGTAAAAGTTTGAGCCGAGTCACTGTTTCTCTCGATTTCACACGAGCTTGTGATAAAGTCCGCCCCGCTGGAAGGGATCGAATTAACCCTGAAGGCATGGCTGAAGTTGGCTTAGATGGAGCTGGGTGGCGTCAGAACAGGCATTGCCGGCTCTGACCCAACCTGGAAGCTATTCAGAAACAGGGGGCGTCAAATGTCACCGATGTTGCAAACAGCAATCGGCGGCGCGGGCACGTTTGTGCTGGCAGTGATTTTCATTGTGCTGCTGTTGCCGCATGCCGGGCGATTGGGTCTGGTGGATCATCCCGCTGGTCGTAAAGCACACGCACAGTCAACTCCGGTAATCGGCGGTCTGGCCATGTTGCTGGCCTGTGCGCTGACGTTCGTGCTGCTGCCTGGCGATCCTGGCCGGGCTTCGATCGGGTTTGGATTGGCCGCGATCCTGATCACCGTGGTAGGCGCGGTTGATGACCGGTACGACATCCCCTGGCATCAGCGCATCGTGGCCCAGATCATTGCTGCGCTCATCATGATCTATGTGGGCGGAATCCGAATCGAACAGGTCGGCAACGTGTTCGGGTTCGGATCATTCGATCTGGGTGTGCTCTCGGTGCCGTTCACGGTGTTCGCCACGGTGGGCATCATCAACGCGGTCAACATGATCGATGGCGAGGACGGTTTGGCCGGTTCCTTGGTGCTGGCGGCGCTCGCCATGATGGGAGCAGCAGCGCTCTATTCCGGCAACGACACCGTGTTCTTGCGGATCGGGTTCATCATGGGTGCCGTGGCGGGCTTTCTGCTCTTCAACATGCGCCTGCCTGGGCGTGCGCAGGCACGGATCTTCATGGGCAATGCCGGCAGTGCACTGCTCGGACTCACCATCGCCTGCTTCGCCTTCCGTTTGACTCAAAATCCCGGCCACCCGGTCGGGCCGATCCTGGCGCTCTGGCTCATCCCGATTCCGATCATGGATTGCCTGGTGTTGATGGTGCGCCGGATCCGGTCGGGGCGTTCGCCCGCAGCCGCCGACCGTGGACATATCCACCATTTGATGCGCCAGGGCGGCTTCAGTGTTTCCGCTACCGTTTTCACCCTGGTTGGATTCAGTCTTGCTACTGGCCTGTTGGCGGCCGTGGCCCTGTTGCTGCATGTGCCACAACTGCTGCTGGCGCTGGCTTTCGTGCTGATGTCCCTGGGCTATTACTGGTTGACCTCGCGCACGGACCGGGCAGTGGCGTTCTTCAGCCATCTGCGCTGGCCGCGCAAGACACAGGTTGAGTGCCGAATGGCGGATACGGATAAAGCGCAATCCTGATTGCACGTACAGGCAGCGGGCGGGCAGATGCAATCAGGATGCAACGGTGCACAGGCAGATTGATCCGGTAATGACCTCACTGACGACAGGCATGGCTTGCCAAATCCGCACCTGGTCGCTAGCCTGCGCTGGCCGTTCAATCATTGAACACCCTGGTCCGGCGAGCATGTCCAACGACGAACTCGATATCGCCATCATGCGCCGGCTTGCCGATCATCCACAGGCAAGCCAGCGTGAATTGGCACGTGAGACAGGCGTGTCGCTGGGGAAGATCAACTACGTGCTTCGCGCATTGATCGACAAAGGCTGGGTCAAGGCCGGGAGCTTTGCCCGCAACCCGGAAAAGCTCGGCTACGCCTACCTGCTGACACCACGCGGCATCGAGGCCAAGGCCCGAATGACGCGCGCCTTTCTCGCCCGCAAGGTGCATGAATACGACCGCTTGCGCGCCGAGATCGAAGCTCTTCGAAGCGAGCTTGATGCCCCTCGGGACACCTCTTCACCGGAGCAGATGTAATGCGTGGAGGGGAGGGGGGCTTGCGATGGTTCTGCGTGCACACAAAAGCCCGTGCCGAAGCGCAGGCGCTGGAGCACCTGTCACGCCAGCAGTTCGCATGTTTCCTGCCACGCATCCGCCAGATGGCATCGGGAATACGCAAGCGCGAGTCAAAAGCCCGGGTGGAGCCACTTTTCCCGCGTTACCTGTTCCTGCAAGCCGACCCGCTGGCGCAGGACCTTGCGCCGGTTCGATCCACTCGCGGTGTACTTGGGCTGGTTCGTTTTGCCGATCAGCTGGCGCAGGTGCCTGACGACATCATCGGCCGTCTGAAGCAGGACACCGGCCCGGATGGCGTAATCGAACCCATGCCACCGAGTTTTCAACCAGGTGATGGGGTGGGCATCGTTGACGGCCCGTTGGCGGGTTTGCGCGGTGCTTATGCCCATGACAATGGTCAACAACGTGCCATCGTGCTTCTGCACCTGCTGGGTGCCGAGCAGCGCGTGGCGGTGCCGCTGGAATTTTTGCAACCTCTCGGAGCAATGCCTGCCGGCTGACGTAGCGCAGGTGCTCGGTTTACAACCAGATAATGCGGGCTTGCGGAAATGCCCTTTGCAATCGCAGGGCGGTAGCGTGCCAGATTGCAGCCTGGCGCCCGACCTGTCACCGGGTCACGCCAACAGCCCTTCCATACCTCACTTCATCCTCAAACTGCCAACCCAATGACGCTCACCATTCCTGATCCCCAGACCACCCGCATTGCCATCGTAGGGCTGGGCTATGTCGGCCTGCCACTGGCGGTGGAGTTCGGCAAGCAGTACGACACCATCGGATTCGATATCAACACCGCCCGAATCCAGGAGCTGCGCGCCGGCCATGACAGCACCCTGGAAGTGGAGCCGGAATTGCTTGCCCAGGCCGCGCGCCTCAGCTTTTCCAGCGAACCTGATGGCATTGCCGACTGCAACGTTTACATCGTCACCGTGCCTACGCCCATCGACAACGCTCGACGTCCGGATCTGACTCCGCTGCGTAAGGCCAGCGAGTCCCTTGGCAAAGTGCTCCGGCCCGGTGATACGGTGATCTACGAGAGCACCGTGTTTCCCGGGTGCACCGAGGAGATATGCGTACCGATTTTGGAGCAGGCGAGTGGTTTGACCTTCAACAAGGATTTCTTTGTTGGCTACAGTCCGGAACGTATCAACCCGGGTGACAAGGAACACCGGGTCACCAACATCCTCAAGGTGACTTCTGGTTCCACTCCGGAAGCGGCGGATTTTGTCGATGCCTTGTATGCCAGCATCATCAATGCAGGTACCCACAAGGCCCGCAGCATCAAGGTCGCTGAAGCCGCCAAGGTCATCGAGAACACCCAGCGTGACCTGAATATCGCACTGGTCAATGATCTCGCCATCCTGTTCAACAAGCTCGGCATTGATACCCTGGAGGTGCTGGAGGCTGCTGGTACCAAGTGGAACTTCCTGCCATTCCGTCCTGGTCTTGTCGGTGGCCATTGCATCAGCGTGGATCCGTACTACCTCACCCACAAGGCGCAGGAAGTTGGCCACCATCCGGACGTGATCCTTGCTGGTCGGCGCACCAACGACGGCATGGGCGGCTACGTGGCCGACCAGACCATCAAGCTGATGCTGCGCAAGGGAATCAACCCGGTAGGGGCACGTATTCTTGTGCTCGGGCTGGCCTTCAAGGAAAACTGCCCGGATCTGCGCAATACTCGAGTGGTGGATATTATCGAGGCTCTGCGTGGCTACAATACCAGCGTGGATATCCACGACCCATGGGTCAGTGCCGAGCAAGCCCTTCAAGAATATGGCATGAATCTGATTCAGCCACAGCCCGAAAGCTACGATGCCGTCGTCGTTGCTGTTGGGCACGACCAGTTTCGTGCTCTCGGTGGTGAAGGTATTAGGGCATTCGGCAAGCCCGACTCCATCGTGTACGACGTGAAATATGTGTTGCCTATCGACGTGGTGGATGGGCGCCTGTGATCCGAACCGGTACTGGAGTGTTTGAATGAAAGTCACTATTTTCGGTACGGGCTACGTTGGCCTCGTCACCGGAACATGTCTGGCCGATGTTGGCCATGTCGTTACGTGCGTGGATATTGATCAGGCCAAGGTCGATGGGCTCAATAGAGGCGTCATCCCCATCTACGAGCCAGGCTTGGAGTCCATGGTCAAAGCCAACCATGCCGATGAGCGCCTGCATTTCACCACTGCCGCTGTCGACGCGGTCAAGGATGGTGGCATTGTCTTCATTGCCGTGGGAACGCCGCCCGACGAAGACGGCAGTGCCGATCTGCAATACGTGCTTGCTGTGGCGCGCAACATTGGCAGGCATGTGCAGAAGCCGGTTCTCGTTGTCAACAAGTCCACCGTGCCGGTTGGCACCGCCGACAAAGTCCGCGCCGCGATCGCCGAGGAACTGACCGCACGCGGCACCGACATCGCCTTCAGCGTGGTATCCAATCCGGAATTCCTGAAGGAAGGCGATGCCATCAACGATTGCATGC
This sequence comes from Burkholderiaceae bacterium, assembly GCA_041678385.1. Lineage (GTDB taxonomy): Bacteria > Pseudomonadota > Gammaproteobacteria > Burkholderiales > Burkholderiaceae_B > Yanghanlia. The sequence goes on from JBAYOJ010000059.1 coordinate 9,955, forward strand.
GCCCGGACCGCATCGTCATCGGCAGTGATGACGAGCAGGCGATCAAGACCTTGCGCCAGCTCTATGCTCCCTTCAATCGCAACCACGACCGCATCGTCCCCATGGACGTGCGCTCGGCCGAGCTGACCAAGTACGCCGCCAACGCCATGCTGGCGACCAAAATCAGCTTCATGAACGAGATCGCGAACATCGCCGAACGTGTCGGCGCCGACGTGGAAAACGTGCGTCAGGGCATCGGCTCGGACCCGCGCATCGGCTGGCACTTCATCTATCCCGGTGCCGGCTACGGCGGCTCCTGCTTCCCCAAGGACGTGCAGGCGCTCACCCGCACCGCCCAGCAATGC
>JBAYOJ010000060.1:0-10164 GCA_041678385.1 Burkholderiaceae bacterium
ACGTTCCACGAGTTCGTGGACAGACATGCCGGCCGGCGGCGCATGCAATATACGTATCGCATCCTTGAAGGACGGTAGCGCCAGCGACCGGAGCATGGGGTCTGGCAGCGACTCGGACAAATCGGCGGTGAGCAGTGACTGCCCGATTGCACGTCGCAGCGCGGGCTGCGACAGGCCGTCAGTTGTCGGATACACCGGTGTCAACGCGTTGGGTAGCGCCGTTCCGGCAACCGTCACGCGGGGGTGCACGATTTCGCAACCATTGAAGCCCGCCCTGACCTCGCCTCGCACACGAATATGACGCCCTGTTTCGACTTGCCGCCGCTGATTGGGATAAAAGTGCAACCAGCGCAAATTGAGCCTGCCGGTACCATCGGAGATAACCGCCACCAATTGCCGGCGCGGGCGCAGCTGTACCTCGCTATGCAGGACTTCTCCTTCCACTTGAATAGCCTGGCCCGGCGCGGCGCTGCTTATGGCAGAAATGCGGGTCTCGTCTTCGTAGCGGATAGGCAGATGCACCACGAAATCTGAAGGCTCCACCAGCCCCAACCGCTTGAACTTGCGTTCCTGCGGCGAATCGGCACGGCCTGCTGGCTGCGAGGTTTGCCGGTTTTCCTTGGGCGCTTTAACAGGCGTACTCATGAATTGGCGGACACCCCCGCCGGCTCAAAGCACGACGACGGCTTCAACTTCGAATTGCGCCCCTTTGGGCAAGCTGGCCACACCAATGGTGGAGCGTGCTGGATAGGGCTGGGGAATGATATCGGCCATGATGGCATTGACGCTGCCGAATTTACCCAGATCAGTCAGGAAGAGTGTGAGCTTGACAATGTTGCCCAGCGTGCCGCCCGCCGCTTCGATAACCGCCTTCATATTGGCGAACGCCTGACGCACCTGCCCTTCGAAATTTTCGGACACCAGTTCACCCGTACCCGGTTCGAGCCCGATCTGGCCCGAAAGATACAGGGTGCGCCCGCCGCTAATCGAAACAGCCTGCGAATAAGGGCCGACAGCGGCGGGTGCCGCGTCGGTATGAATGATTTCCTTTGCCATGGCCGGTATCCTAGGGTTATTGCTGAATCGGATCGCGATCTGCGCTACCTATCGGAGTGTACGCGGCTATAGCCTCAATCAACAAGAAGCTATTTGTCGACGAAAGCCCGTTCGATCACGTAATCGCCCGGCTGGCCAACGCCGGCGGAAACCTTGAAGCCACGTTTATCGAGCATGCCGGAAATGTCGGCAAGCATGGCTGTGCTGCCGCAGATCATGGCACGATCGGTGGCCGGGTCGAGCGGTGGCAGGCCTATGTCTTCGAACAGCTTGCCGGTTTCCACCAGTTGCGTGATGCGGCCTTCGTTGCGGAAGGGTTCACGTGTGACGGTGGGGTAATAAATAAGCTTGTCGCGCACGAACTCGCCGAAATATTCGTTGACGGGAAGTTCTTCGTGGATGTAATCGTGATAGGCAAGTTCGCTTTTATAGCGCACCCCATGCAACAGCACGACTTTTTCGAACCGCTCGTAGGTTTCCGGATCTTTGATGATGCTCATGAAGGGCGCCAGGCCGGTGCCTGTGGCAAACAGGTACAGATGCTTGCCCGGAAGAAGGTCATCCACCACCAGGGTGCCGACCGGCTTGCGGCTGACCAGCACGTCGTCACCGACCTGCAGGTGCTGCAAACGGGATGTCAGCGGGCCGTTGGGCACCTTGATGCTTAAAAACTCAAGGTTTTCTTCGTAGTTGGCGCTGGCGATGCTATAGGCCCGCATCAGCGGCTTGCCCGAAACCTCGAGGCCCAGCATGACGAAGTGGCCGTTATCGAACCTCAGCCCGGAATCGCGTGTGGTGGTGAAGGAAAAAAGCGTGTCGTTCCAGTGATGCACGCTGAGTACTTTTTCAGTATTGAAAGCTGCCATGAGCCTGTAAATGGGAAGATGGTTGGCGATAGTGGACAGATACAACTCTGTAGGATAAGGCAATAAAACGCAAATCGGCACTTATCTTTCGGGTTTCCTTAAGCAGAATCAAAGGAAACCCACTCAAACGCCTGCTATCTGTCCTCTCAGTCTATTTGAGAATCATTATTATTCTATAATGCATCATTGAAAAAGTCCGGCAAGCGCCGGGCCTTGGGCCTGTCCGTCGGGGTCAGGCCTCATCGAGCCGCCTTCGAGGCTGCCCTTATACAGGAGACGACCCATGCCCTTTGAGCCCGTACAGCGTCCATTGTTCCGCATCGCCTTGTCTGCGGGCGCAATTGTATTATCCAGCATGGCCTGGGCCGCTGCCGCCCAGGAAGTCAGCCTCTATACCACGCGCGAGCCGCGTTTGATCCAGCCGCTGCTTGACGAGTTCACGAAAGACACGGGGGTGAAAGTCAGCACCGTTTTCGTGAAAGACGGCCTGATAGAACGTGTCAAGGCGGAAGGCGAAAAGTCTCCGGCCGATGTGCTTATGACCGTAGATATCGGGAACTTGCTCGACCTGGTAGAAGCCGGGGTGACCCAGCCTATCGATTCCAGCGTTCTGCGCGAAGCCATCCCCGAAAACCTGCGCGGTGCCGACCATCATTGGTACACCCTTTCCCTGCGTGACCGTGTCGCGTATGTCGCCACAGAGCTCGATGTAGGCGCCATTACCTACGAAGCCTTTGCCGACCCACGCTGGAAGGGCAAGGTCTGCATCCGGTCGGGCCAGCACCCCTACAATACGGCGCTCATTGCCGCCATGATCGCCCACAACGGCCTGGAAGCCACTGAAAACTGGCTGCGCAACGTCAAGAACAACCTTGGTCGCAAGGCTGCCGGCGGCGACCGCGATGTCGCACGCGACATCCTTGGGGGCATCTGCGACATCGGCATTGCCAATGCCTATTATGTCGGCCGCATGAAGAACGCCGAGCCCGGCACCGACGCCCATAAGTGGGGCGAAGCCATCAAGGTGGTACGACCCACATTCGCCAATGAAAACAGCCGTGGCACCCACGTGAACATTTCAGGTGCGGCCGTGGCCAAGCATGCCCCCAATCGTGACGAAGCCGTGCAGCTGCTCGAATATCTTGTGTCAGACAAGGCCCAGAGCCTGTACGCCAAGGCCAATTACGAATACCCCGTCAAGGAAGGCGTGGAACTCGACCCGGTGGTGGCCAGCTTCGGCAGGCTGATCATCGACCCCCTGCCCCTCACTGAAATCGCCAAACATCGCAAGCAAGCCAGCGAACTGGTGGACAAGGTTGGCTTCAACAACTGAAACCCCTCCCCTGGCTGCGCGGCCGGCAGACCCGGCGGCAGCCTATTCTGCCAACAGGGCCTCTCAAGGCTTTGCGGGCAAGCTACGACTGTTCCTGGCAACAGACGCGGGCGGCCCCTGGCTGGTGGCCGCCCTTCTTATCGCTGCCGGCGTACTGGCGCCTGTCGTTACACTAGTGTGGCATGCCCGCAGCGGCTCATTCGAGCATTGGCGGCATCTGCTCGATCACGTGCTTCCGCTGGCCTTCCTGAACACCACCGTGCTGCTGATCGGCGTCGCCGTGCTGGTGACAGCGCTGGGCGTGGGCGCCGCCTGGTTGATCACCGCCTATCGCTTTCCCGGCAGGTCGGTGCTGTCGTGGGCGCTGTTGCTGCCCTTGGCCGTCCCGACCTACATCGTCGCCTTCGCTTATCTTGATATCCTTCACCCCATCGGCCCGGGCCAAACACTGCTCCGCGATCTGCTTGGCTATTCCAGCCCCCGCCAGTTCCGCCTGCCCGATCTGCGTTCCCTGCCCGGTGCCATCGTTCTGCTCGGGTTCGTGCTCTACCCCTACGTTTACCTCAGCACACGCATCATGTTCGCCACGCAGGCCGCCAGCCTGCTTGAAGCCGCGCGCATACTGGGGGAATCCGGTAAAGGGGTGTTCTTTCGCGTGGCTCTGCCCATGGCGCGGCCCGCCATCGCGGTTGGCCTGAGTCTGGCCCTGCTTGAAGCCTTGAACGATATTGGCGCATCGGAATTCCTGGGCGTACAGACCCTCACCGTATCCGTTTACACGACCTGGGTTACGCGCAACGACTTGGCGGGCGCAGCTCAGATCGCTCTGGCGATGCTGGTCATGGTGGCCGTACTGGTACTCGTGGAACGCCGCGGCCGAAAACGCCAACGCTATGCTTCCAACCTGCGCGCTCGTGCCGTGCAGCCGCGCCAGTTGCACGGTTTGCGTGCCCTTATTGCTTTGGGCCTGGGCTGCGCACCTGTCATCATCGGCTTCATTGCGCCTGCCATCTACCTCGGCAACGAAACGCTCAAGCATCTGGCCATCACCGGTAGTGTTTCCGACCAGCTTCTGGCCAGTGCCTGGAATACGCTGAAGGTGGCGCTGTTGGCGACGTTCTTCACGCTGCTGTTCGGTCTTGCCGTTGCATGGGCGGCACGCGCCATCCGCAACTCCGACCGCCCTACCCTGGCACGAATATGCGCACGCATCTCCACCAGCGGCTATGCCATCCCCGGCACGGTGCTCGCTATCGGCCTGCTGGCACCCATCATGGCGCTAGACGGCCTTTTATCCACCCTGTGGGGCCGCTTGAGCGGCGCTGATCCGGCGTTATGGCTCATGGGCTCGGTCGGCGCCCTGGTCTGTGCCTATGTGATCCGCTTTCTGGCGATTTCGGTCGGTGGCATGGAAAGCGGCCTGGCGCGGATCCCGCCCTCAATGGAACAGGCCGCCCGCCTGCTTGGCGAATCGCCCTCTGGCACCCTGCGCCGTATCCATCTACCCCTGCTCAGGCCCGCTATCGGGGCTGCCGGGCTGCTGGTCTTTGTCGATGCCATGAAAGAGCTGCCAGCCACTTTGCTGTTGCGGCCGGCAGGCTTCGAGACACTGGCCACCTGGCTATATGCAGAAGCATCGCGGGGCACTTACGAAGAAGGCGCCGTGGCCGCACTGGCCATCGTGCTGGCCGGGCTGCTGCCCGTCGTATTGCTGGCGCGAACACAGCTGAAACCGGCTTACTGATATCGACATGTCCGACCTGCTTGAACTGGAACACATATCCCTGGCTTATGACACGCCTGAAGGCCTTCTGCCAGTGGTGACCGACCTCGACCTCACATTGCAGCGCGGCCATATCGGCTGCCTGCTGGGTGCATCCGGTTGCGGCAAGACCACCATATTGCGTGCCATCGCAGGTTTTGAGCCCTTGCGTGCCGGCAATATCCGGCTGGGGGGCCGGCTCATCTCGGCCCCTGACATGTCCATCGAACCCCAAGATCGTCATGTCGGCATGATGTTCCAGGACTACGCTCTCTTTCCCCATCTGAGCGTCGAAGGAAACGTTGCTTTCGGTTTGCGGCGCTGGGACAAGACGCGCCGTCAGGCACGTGTAGAGGCCTTGCTGGAACTGGTCGGCCTGCACGACGCCCGGCATCGCTTTCCCCATGAAATATCAGGCGGGCAGCAACAGCGGGTCGCACTTGCGCGCGCACTGGCCCCTGAACCAGAATTGCTGTTGCTCGACGAGCCTTTTTCCAATCTGGATGTCGACACACGGGAACGGCTGGCATTCGAAGTACGCGATATTCTCAAGCAGACCGGCCATACCGCCCTGCTAGTCACCCATAACCAGGCCGAAGCCTTTGCCATTGCGGACCGCATCGGGGTCATGCATAGCGGCAACATTGTGCAATGGGACACACCCTACGCTCTGCATCATGCGCCGGCCACCCCTTTCATCGCAGATTTCGTCAAGCGCGAGGCCTTGATGGCGCAACGCGCCCGCGCCTACCAACGCGGCCTGGCAGCCGAGTAAGCGTCAGCTTTCCTGGCCGTCCAGGCCAAGTTCGACACATTTCCGGGTCAAGGTATTGCGCCCTATGCCCAGCCGCTGTGCGGCTTCCATACGTCTGCCCCGGCAATGGGACAGCGCCGCAGTGATCAGGATACGCTCGACATCCCGTGTCAGGCTGGCCATGATGGCAGGCTCATTGCGCGCCAGCCGCTCCAGCGTATCGTGCTTGAGCATTTCCTGCCATCCAGCCTGGGCACTGGTATCGCGCGTTTCTGTGGCTGGCAGCCCTGTTTTATCCAGACCCGCGCCATCGCTGGCGAACACTGCCGATGCGTCCGTTGAGCCGTTGATTTCGGGCGGAAGATCCTTGATTTCCACACGCGGACTGGACGACATCACGGTCAGCCACTGGCAGAAATTCTCCAGCTGCCTGATATTGCCGGGATAGTGGAAAGCCATGAGGGCTTCCAGAGCCGCTGGCGTGAGCTGACGTGCAGCCACCCCCAGGCTGTTCGCGCTATTGCGCAGGAAAATCTGCACCAGCGCGGGGATGTCTTCCTTGCGCTCCCGCAGGGGTGGCAAACGAAGCCGAATGACATTAAGACGATGGAACAGATCTTCACGGAATCGGCCTTCCATCACCCTTTGTTCCAATGGCTGATGGGTCGCAGCAATGATGCGCACATCCGCCTGAATGGCTTGTGAACCCCCGACCCGATAGAAACTGCCCTCGGCCAGCACACGCAGCAATCGAGTCTGCAAGTCAAACGGCATATCACCAATTTCGTCCAGGAACAGGGTGCCGCCGCGTGCTTCCTCAAACCGACCGCGCCGCTGCTGCGTGGCGCCGGTGAATGCACCGCGCTCATGCCCGAAAAGCTCGGCTTCAAGCAGATCCTTGGGAATGGCGGCCGCATTCAGCGCAATAAAGGGGCCGGCGGCGCGGTTGCCGTGATCATGAAGCGCCCTGGCAATCAATTCCTTGCCGGTACCGGATTCGCCGGTGATCAGTACAGTGATGTTGGAATGTGCCAGACGGCCGATGGCGCGAAATACCTCTTGCATGGCGGGTGAGGAAGATCGCATCATCACCCGCCCCCCTTCAGGTTCGCGCTTCTCTAGCGGTGCCGGCGCGTCGACCATGTCACGCTGGCCCGCCCGCTGTATCAGGGACACGGCGGCGTTCACGTCAAAGGGCTTGGGCAGATAATCGAATGCCCCTTTTTGAAAAGCGGCTACTGTGCTGTTCAGATCGGTGAAGGCCGTCATCACAATCACCGGCAGTTCGGGATGGCGATCCTTGACGTGTTGCAGCAGATCGAGCCCATCCATGCCCGGCATACGGATATCCGTCACCAGCACAGAGGGCGGCTCGATATTCGGGTCTTTCAAGGTTTCCAGGGCTTCCGTCGCACCGGAAAAGCATTGCACCGGCTGGCCCACCCTGGCCAGCGCCTTTTCCAGAACCCAACGTATGCTTTGATCGTCATCCACTATCCAGACCGGTTTCATATGGGCTCCAGGGGCAATATCATGCGAAATTCCGTGTGACCGGGGCGGGATTCACATTCCAGAATACCGCCATGCTGCTGTATGAATTCCTGAGCCAGGCTCAGGCCCAGCCCGGTTCCCTTGGCCCGACCCGTGACCAAAGGATGAAACAGCTTGTCCAGCAATTCGGGGGGTACGCCAGGCCCGTTGTCGATCAATGAGATCACCACCGCAAGGGGCGCCTGATAACCCGCCAACAGTACTTGCCTGGCCACGCGTGTACGCAGAACCAGTAGCGGCTGCCGCTGCTGAGCATGTTCAGTCAGCGCCTGAGCGGCATTGCGGGCGACGTTCAACATGGCTTGCAACAAGCGCGAGAAATCCCCCCGCAGCTCTGGCAGAGATGCATCGTAATCGCGCTGCACCGCGACTGCGGTAAATTCGGCGCAGACCAGCATGCGCACCCGCTCGCAGACTTCATGGATGTTCAAGCAGCGTTTCTGCAGGCTCCCGCCCTGGGGCGCGATCAGGCGATCAACCAGATGAGCAAGGCGGTCGGCTTCAGCGATGATGACGCCCGTGTATTCCCTGAGCCCTTGCCCGCCCAGCTCAGTATCCAGCAACTGCGCGGCGCCACGGATGCCCCCCAACGGGTTCTTTACTTCATGAGCCAGATTGCGCAGCGTTTCGCGCTGCGCAGCCAGCTCTTTGCTGAGCTGCTGATGGCGTTCCAGCAGCATGTGCTGTTCGATGATACGCACTTCCACTAGTGCGGCCCAGGGCATGCCCGACAAAGGAACGACAGCCACATTCACCGGCATGGGCATGCCCTGCCTGATGACCGACAAGGGTTGCCTGAGTATGCCGAACCTGCCTGCAACGGTTTCCATGAAGCGCGCCTGCAGAGTTTCGTCGCCACCCAACAAGCGGGCAGCAGACTCCCCCTGCAGCGCCTTTCTTGAATTGCCGAATAGCTCTTCGGCTGCCGTATTGGCGTAATTGACACAACCTCGACGGTCCAGCAGCAGCACGGCCGTCGACAGCAGTTCGTAGGCGCTGACGTCCATGCTGCGGCTTCCTGGTTGGTGCCGCCGCACATTGATGCAGATTATGCGGCGGCGATTGCCTTTACAGGCTGTAGTACATATCGAACTCAATGGGATGAGTAGTCATGCGCAACCGTGTGATCTCTTCCATCTTGAGCGCAATGTAGGCGTCTATCATGTCATTGCTGAACACGCCACCGCGGGTGAGGAATTCACGGTCGCCATCCAGTGCCTCAACGGCCTCTTCAAGTGAAGCGCAGACGGTTGGAATCTTTGCGTCTTCTTCCGGGGGAAGGTCGTAAAGATTCTTGTCAGCCGGATCACCCGGATGGATCCGGTTCTGCACGCCATCCAGCCCGGCCATCATCAAAGCGGCAAACGACAGGTAAGGGTTGGCCATGGGGTCGGGAAAACGGGCCTCGACACGGCGGGCCTTGGGGCTGCCCACGTAGGGGATCCGGATGGATGCCGAACGGTTGCGCGCCGAATAGGCCAGCTTGACGGGGGCTTCGAAGTGCGGCACCAACCGCTTATAGGAATTGGTAGCCGGGTTGGTCAGCGCGTTCAGGGCACGGGCATGCTTGATGATGCCGCCGATGTAGTACAGCGCAAACTCCGACAAGCCTGCATAACCGTTGCCGGCGAACAGGTTCTGGCCATCCTTCCAGATGGACTGGTGGACGTGCATGCCCGAGCCGTTATCGCCGACGATGGGCTTGGGCATGAAGGTGGCCGTTTTGCCGTAGACATGCGCTACGTTGCGCACGGTGTATTTAAGGATCTGGTTCCAGTCAGCGCGTTCCACCAGGGTACTGAAGCGGGTGCCGATCTCGAGCTGGCCGGGGCCTGCAACTTCGTGGTGATGCACTTCGACCGGCACACCTTGCTGTTCCAGCAGCAGGCACATTTCAGAGCGCATATCGGCAAAGCTGTCGATGGGCGAAACGGGCACATAGCCCCCCTTATGCCCGGGCCTGTGCCCCATGTTGGCACCATTCATGTCCAGGCCGCGCGACCAAACGCCTTCGTCGGAATGGATTTTCACAAAGCAACCGGAAACACTGTCGTCCCAACTGACGCCGTCAAATACGAAGAACTCGGGTTCCGGGCCGAAATAGGCGGTATCGCCCAGCCCACTGGATTTCAAATAGGCTTCGGCGCGTTTGGCAATCGAACGGGGGTCGCGGTCATACCCTTTCATATCCGAGGGCTCGACCACGTCGCAGGTCAGAATAAGGGTGGTTTCCTCACGAAAAGGGTCGAGGCGTGCGGTGCCGGCTTCCGGGACCAGCGCCATGTCGGAGGCCTCGATGCCCTTCCAGCCGGCAATGGAAGAACCGTCGAACATGACCCCGCTTTCCAGCTTTTCTTCGTCCACGGTGTGGGCGGGAACAGTAAGGTGGTGTTCTTTGCCAAGGGTATCGGTGAATCGGAAGTCCACAAACGCGACTTCACGATCGGCAATCAGCTTGATGACATCTTCCGGGGTGGACATAGGGGCTCCTGAACCAAATTTTTGAACGGACACAGTGCATTGACGCAATCGCCATGCCAGTTTTCGATAGGCATGTTCCAAGCATAATGTGCGCCCTGCCCCGGTTTGCATCGACCCTGCTCACCAAAACAGTGCGTGGTGCACTATAACGGTGCGTATTTTAGTGCAGCTCCACGTTAAATCGTGGCTGTCGATGCCGCATAGCCCACATTCAACGAAAAAATTTCCGAACCCTGTCCCGGCTACAGGAGAGCCATCAATCCAGGAATTCCTGTACGACGTCGTTCAGATAAAGCCAGCCGCTTTCCGTCGTACGCATACGGCCCCCCGTCAGCTCGACCAACCCCCGTTCTTCCAGGCG